>JBOGHQ010000472.1:0-10258 GCA_050744785.1 Acidimicrobiales bacterium
TAGCTATCCGCTCGTCGGCTGCGTTTGTCGATTGCGACCGACCCGGCGGCGGTCGGGCGCAATCCTACCATCGGGCGGGAGCTGGACAAAAAGCCTGCTCATGGGTGAGACTCCCGCAACCGACGAACGTTGAGCAGGGATGATGTTGTCGTATCGCTCTTCCGGCAAGCGGAACCGCGTCGCCGCGTGTCTCGCGCTGCTCGTGCTGGCCGTCGGGCTCGCGGCCGGCGGCTCCGCCGACGCGGCGCGACGGATCCGCGAGAAGAACCTCAACCTCGACATCGCCCGACGCGTCCAGGCCCGGCTCGCCGAAGCCGGCATCCCGGTCGTGATGACTCGAACGACCGACCGGACCCTGTCGCTCGGCGGCCGCACGGCGCTCGCCAACGCCCGGCGTGTGGACGTGTTCGTTTCGATCCACAACAACGCTTCGAACCGGCGCTCCGCCGGGGGGAGCGAGGTCTACCACCAGATCCGGGGCGGGGCCTCCAAGGTGCTCGGTCGGGCGATCGCCCGGGAGCTCTCGGAGCGGCCGGGCCTGCCGACCAGCCTGCACGCCCGCCGGGGCGACCACGGCGACTACTACTACGTCCTTCGCAACACCAAGATGCCGGCAGTGATCGTCGAGGGCGCCTACGTGTCCAACCGGCGCGAGGCCAGGCTGCTGACGACGCCGTCGTTCCGCCAGAAGCTCGCCGACGCGATCGCGCGCGGGATCATCGCGTACCAGAAGACGCTGACGGCGAGGCCGCTCCCGTCGACGGTGACGCCGACACGACTGACGCTCGCCGCGTTGCCGTCGCCGGGCAGCGTCGCGGGGGCCGCGATCAATGCGCGCACCGTCGTGCTGTCGTGGGAGCCCGCCGCGCTCGCGCGCGCGTACAACGTGTATCGCGACGGGACTTTGCTCGGGACGGTCGACGCCGTCGCGCCGGACGGCCGGATCTCGTTCAGCGACGTGTGGGCGGCGCCCGGCCAGCGCTACACGTACGAGATCGCCGCGGCGAACGGTCTCGGCGGGGCAGCGCTCGAGTCGTCACCGGCGATCGTGTCGGTGCGCACGCCGCCGATCTTCGTGGCCCTCGATCCGGGTCACGGTGGGAAGGATCCCGGGGCGATCGCAACCCTTTAGAAATGATCGCGGGGGAGTCTCCTCCCCCGCGACGCAATTCCTCCCGCTACGGGATCGGGATGCAGATCGGGTCTGGATCGTTGTCCAGGATCTTCAGATCGATGCATATCTCGCCCGACGCCGGGGCCGGCGACGGAACCGCCATCACGATCGCGCCGGTAGCCAGTGCCGCTGCGAGCATCATCCGGATCTTGCGCATCTCCCCCTCCTCGGATTGCCCTTCCCGGTTATATACGGTTCGCCGACCCGCTCCTTGCGCCCTGCGCGTCATTCGCCGTGCCGGATGCTCGCCCAGCCGCTGGAGGCCACGATCACGTGGTCGAGGAACTCGATCCCCAGCAAGGAGGCCCCGTCGGCGAGGCGACGGGTTATCGCTCGATCCTCCCGGGACGGGGTCGCGTCGCCGGAAGGGTGGTTGTGAGCGACCAGGACCGCGGCGACCCCCGGCTCGCGGAGCGCGGCCGCGAACACCTCGCGGGGCTCCATCGGCGCATGGGAGATGCCGCCCATGCCGACGACGACCTCTCGCAGGACCCGGTGCTTCCGGTCCAGCAGCAGGACGACGCAGCGCTCCTGCTCCAGGTGGGCGAGCCCGGGCCCGAGGAGCGCCGCCGCGTCGGCCGCTCGCAGGATCTGCGGCCGCTCGGCTCCGAGACGCTGGGCGGCCCGGCGTCCGAGCTCGAGCGCGGCGACGATCTCGGCCGCGGTCGCGGGACCGATGCCGGGCACGGCGACGAGGGCGCTCGCGTGCATCCGGGAGATCGTGCCCAGCCCCCCGAGCTCCGACAGCACGCGGGACGCGAACCCGAGCACGTCCTCGTTCGCGGTTCCCGTTCGCAGGATCAGCGCGAGCAGCTCGGCGTCGGAGAGCGCCGACGGCCCGAGCGCGTTGAGCCGTTCGCGCGGACGATCGGTCGGCGGCCGTAGTGAACCCCTCCTGCCACCAGCCGGCGTGCCGCTCCCAGGGGTCGTCTTCGTTCCGCTCCGTCAATACTGCCCCTACGGCGAGCTCGTGCCGGCGGGTACGAGCTGGAAGACCTCTCCCACCAGCGACGTGGCGTACAGCTCGCCGGCCTGGTCGACGCCGAAGGACGTCAAGCTGCTGACGCTCCTGCCCAGGGACCGGGGCTCGCCCGTGCCGGGGCCCTGCCAGGCGAGGATCTGGCCGTTGCAGAGGTCGCCGAAGACGTACCAGCCCCGAAGGCCGGGGATGGCCGTCCCCCGGTAGACGTAGCCGCCGACGACAGCACAGGTGAAGGCCCCGTCGCGCCGGTACGAGTACACGGGCGGCACGTAGCCCTGAGGCGCAGGAGGGTCGACGACCCAGGCACCCTCGGCATGGTCCCACCCGTAGTTGGCCCCGCCACCCGACCCGGCCCGCTCGACGTTCAGCTCCTCGAAGCACCCGTCACCCACGTCAGCCACCCACAGGTCACCGGTCTCGGCGTCGAAGCTCAACCGCCACGGATTGCGAAATCCGTAGGCCCAGATCTCGGGCCGGGCGCCCGGGCGGTCGACGAAGGGATTGTCGGGTGGGATCGAGTACGGGCGGCTCCCCGACGGCCGGGGATCGATGCGGAGGACCTTTCCCAGCAAGGTGTCGAGCGACTGTGCGTTGTCCCAGAGATCGAAGATCCCACCGCCGTCGCCCAGCGTGGCGTACAGCATCCCGTCGGGCCCGAAGGCGAGGCCTCCGCCATTGTGGAAACGGGTGGGCTGCTCCACGAAGAGCAGTTCCCGCCCGGCGGGTCGGGCCCCGTCGCGCAGTGCCCACTCGGTGATCCGAGTGTCGCCGCTGCGGTCGGTGTGGTTCGTGTAGAGCCGGCCGCCATCGGGCGAGAAGGTGAGACCGAGGAGACCTTGCTCGGCTCCGGTGCTGACCTGGTCAGTCAGGTCCAGCAGCGTCGTGACCTCGCCGCCCGAGAGGCGCAGGACCCGACCGACCTTGTCGGCGATGTAGACCGAACCATCCCCCTGTCGGGTGGCCATGCCGAGCGGCTTCTCCACATCGGCGACCTCCACCAGGTCGACCGCAGCGGGCGACCCCGCGGCGCGGGCCGCGGCCCGGGACGGCAACCGGGAGCCGACGTTCTCCGGGCAGGTGAAGCGTCGCTCCGCCTCCCGGACCTTCCGCGCCTCCTTGCGCTCCTCCCGGCTCTGGTCCCAGGAGAGCCACCCGAGCCCCACCGCGACCACCACGAGACCGACCATCGCCTTGCGGATCACGGCCGCTCAACCTGATCCTCCGACAACTGGCCCTCGCCGGCGACGAGTTGGTACACCCCGCCGACAAGCGATGTGGCGTAGAGCTCACCGGCCTGGTCCACGCCGAACGACGTCAGGCTGTTCACCTTCGCGCCCAGCCGCTGGGGCTGGCCGGTGCCCGGTCCTCCCCAGGCCAGGAGGTGGCCGTGGCAGAGGTCGCCGAAGACGTACCAACCCCGGAGGGCCGGGATGGCGGCGCCTCGATAGACGTAGCCGCCCACCACGGCGCAGGTGAAGGCGCCGTCCCGCCGGTAGCTGTAGACGGGCGGCGCGTGGCCGGACGGCGCCGGCGGGTCCACCACCCATTCGCCCTCGGCTCTGTCCCAGCCGTAGTTGGCCCCGCCCCCGGAGCCCGCCTTCTCCAGGTTCAGCTCCTCGAAGCAGCCGTCGCCCACGTCGGCGACCCAGAGGTCGCCGGTCTCGGCGTCGAAGGAGAGCCGCCACGGGTTTCGGAGACCGTAGGCCCAGATCTCCGGCCTGGCGCCGGCGCGACCCGCGAAGGGGTTGTCGGCGGGAACGGAGTAGGGCCGGTCGCCGGCCGGGCGGGGGTCGATGCGGAGGACCTTGCCGAGGAGCGAGTCGAGCGACTGCCCGTTGTCGTCCGGGTCGAACCGGCCGCCGCCGTCCCCCAGGCCGGCGTACAGCATCCCGTCCGGCCCGAAGGCCAGGGCCCCGCCGTTGTGGAACCGATCGGGCTGGTCCACGAAGAGCATCTCCCGGCGAGCCGGCGGGGCGGCCTCCCCGAGCGTCCACTCGGTCACCCTCGTGTCGCCGGCTCGATCGGTGTGGTTGGTGTACAGCCGGGCGCCGTCCGGGGAGAAGGCGACGCCCAGCAGGCCCTGCTCGGTCCCCGTGCTGACGTCGCCGGTGATGTCGAGCAGCGTCGCGGCCTGGCCGCCGGCCAGGCGCAGGACGCGGCCCGTCTTCTCGACGACGTACAGCGCCTCGTCCCCCGGCCGCGACGCCACTCCCACCGGCTTGTCCACGTCGGCCACCTCCCGCAACGCCACCGCCACCGGCGCTCCCGCCGCCCGGGCCTCGGCCACGGTGGGGAGTCGCGAGCCGATCGACTCAGGACAGGTGAAGCGGCGCTTCGCCTCGTCCTCGGTGCGGGACCGGTTCCAGGAGATGACGCCCAGCGCCACGGCGGCTACGGCCAGGACAGCCATGGCTTTGCGGAGCACGGCCGGCCAACCTACCCGCCGGTCTCCTCCAGGCCGGCGCCGGGCCGGAACACCGCGATCCGCACCCGCCGCGGCGGTCCGGCTCGACGGTCGGGATCGGACCACCGCCGGACCTGGTAGACGTCCACCTCCCGGATCTCGCCAAAGCCCTCGGCCGGCGCCGCGACGGCCCAGATGGCCCGCAGTCGGCGGGTGCGCTCCGCTTCTTCCGATTGGGCCATGGCTCGCAGCGTGAGCAGCTGGTAGCGCGCTGCTCCGATGGCACGAACCAGCCGGGCCGCCCGCAGCTCCTCGGTCCGGCCGTCGCCGTAGGCCACGTCGAACACCAGCTCGGAGGTGGTGTCGCCGGGCAGGTAGCCGAAGGTGGGATAGCGGGCCACGGGCCAGCCCCGCTCGAGGCCCAGTGCGCCGGCGAGGAAGACGGCCACCGCGACCAGCGCCGTGGCCGGGGCCAGGACGGCCAGACGGTCCGGTCCGGTCCGCCCGGCCACGGCGGGAGCCCCGGCCCCGGGACGGGTCCTCCGGGCCAGGCCGTGCCAGTCCACGAAGGTGACGTAGGCCACCTGGAGGGTCCAGAAGTGGGAGATCCGCAGCAGCCACCGCACAACGAGGTGGAACCCGGTCCCAAGGACGGCGAACACCAGGCGGGCCCGGGGCAGGAACATGGCGGGTAGGAAGCCCAGCTCCACCACCACGGTGGCGACGGCGGCGGCCGCCAGCACGCCGTCCCACTGGTCGACCCGGATGCCGGGGACCCAGTCCGAGCCCGCCCAGTGGAGCCAGAGGAAGTGCCGCAGGTTCTCGGCCGTGAACCAGTCCCACCCCACCTGGAGCTTGCCGATGCCGGCGAAGAGGTAGATGCTCCCGAGCACCAGCCAGGTCATCCGCAGCGGGAGGGCGTACCGCCGCCCTTCGGCCAGAGGCGGGGCAGGCCCGCCTCGCCGGCGCGCCATCGCCATCTGCCGGGCGCGGCGGATCGAGAGGGCGTCGGCGGCCGGTGCTGCGGCGAGGATGAGCGCGAACCACACCAGGTGCTGGTGGTCGTGGTTCACCTTCCAGAAGTAGTTGGGGGCGGCCATGAGGTAGGTCATGGCGACCGCACAGGCGAGGGCCCCGGCGCGCGCTGCCACCCCGAGCAGGCCGGCAATGGCTCCGCCGATCAGCGCCAGGCCCGCCACCGTGATGGCGGCATCGCCCAGCGGCAGCCGCGGGATGACCCAGCCCATCACCTGGGGCGGCTCCATGAGGGCCGGTGGAAGCTCCCCCACGGCACGGGCCCCGCCCACGGGATCTGCCTCCCACACCCGGAGCAGCACGGCGCCGAAGAAGACGACGCGGAACACGGCCAGGTTGGTGGGGTGGGCCTCGGCCGTGAAGAACCGGCGCAGGCAGTCCATGACCCGGTGCCGCTGCCAGAAGATCGCTGCAACCGCCCCCGCCAGCACGACCAGCACGGGGGCGCGCTCGAACGGCTGCACGGTCAGCCGCCGCCCCTCACCGGTGCAGCTTGTCGTACGCCGCCCGGGCCACCCGGTCAGGCAACCACGGCAAGGCCAGGAGGGTCTCCTCCGAAGCCTTCCTCACCGCCCCGATCCCCCCCAGCTCCTTGAGCAGTCGGGCCCGCCGGGTGGGGCCGAGGCCGGGAACGTCGTCCAGCACGCTCCTGGTCATGCGCTTGCCCCGCAGCTGGCGGTGGTAGGCGAGGGCGAAGCGGTGGGCCTCGTCCCGGACCCGCTGGAGGAGGTACAGCGCCTCCGACTGGCGGGGGATGCGGATCGGGTCGGACTGGCCCGGGACGAAGACCTCCTCGAACTGCTTGGCCAGGGCGGCCACCGGGATCTCGTCCTCGAGGCCCAGCTCCTCCACCACTCGCAGGGCCACCGCCAGCTGGCCCTTGCCGCCGTCCACCAGCAGGAGCTGGGGCGGGTAGGAGAAGCGCCGGTGGCGGTCGTCGAGGGGCCGGTCCCGCTCGGCCAGGAGGGCGGTGAGCCGGCGGGTGAGCACCTCCTCCATGGCCGCGTAGTCGTCGTTGCTCTCCACGGTGCGGACCTTGAAACGGCGGTACTCCGACGTGCGGGGCAGGGCGTCCTCCAGCACCACCATGGAACCCACGTAGTCCGTGCCCTGGATGTGGCTCATGTCGAAGCACTCGATGCGCAGCGGGGCCTCGGGCAGGCCGAGGGCCTCCTGGAGGGAGTTGAGGGCGCGGGCCCGGCTGTTGTGGTCCGCCGAGCGCTTGAGCCGGTGGCGGGTGAACTCCTCCCCCGCGTTGCGGGCAACGGTCTCGTGCAGGGCCCGCTTGTCCCCCCGCTGCGGCACCCGTAGGCGCACGCGCGATCCCCGCTGCCCGCCCAGCCACTCCTCCAGCACGGCGAGGTCGTCCGGCAGGTCGGGGACGAGCACCTCCTTGGGCAGGCCCAGTGCCGGGTCCTCGGCGTAGAGCTGCTGGACGATCGAGGCCACCAGCTGCGGCCGGCTCAGGTCCTCGACCTTGTCCACCACGAACCCCTTGCGGCCCACCACCCGGCCCCGCCGCACGTAGAAGACCTGGACGGCGGCCTCCAGCTCGTCCTCGGCCATGCCGATGACGTCGATGTCCTCGGCCCGCTCGGCCACCATCTGCTGGCGCTCGATGGCCTTGCGCACCGAGGTCAGCCGGTCCCGCAGGCGGGCGGCCCGCTCGAAGTCCAGCCCGGCGGCGGCGGCGTGCATCCCGGCCTCCAGCCGGCGCACCACCGGGGCGGTGTCGCCGTCGAGGAACCCGAGCAGCTCCTCCACCAGGTGGTCGTACTCCTCCCGGCCCACCTCCTTCACGCACGGACCGCTGCACTTCTCGATGTGGAACAGCAGGCAGGGCCGGCCCAGGCGCTGGTGGTGGGCGAACTTGTTGTCCGAGCAGGTGCGGATGGGGAAGGTGCGCAGGAGCAGGTCCAGCGTCTCCCGTATGGCGTAGGCGTGGCCGTAGGGGCCGAAGTAGCGCACCCCCTTCCGGCGCTGGCCCCGCATCACCATGGCCCGGGGCCACTCGTCGTCCAGGGTCACGGCCAGGAAGGGGTAGCTCTTGTCGTCCCGGAGCCGGATGTTGAACCGGGGCCGGTGCTGCTTGATGAGGCTGTACTCCAGCATGAGGGCTTCCACGTCGTTGTTGACCTGGATCCACTCCACCGTCTCCGCCGCCGCCACCATCTGCGCCGTGCGGGGCGGCATCGACGACGGGCTCACGAAGTAGTTGGACAGCCGGGAGCGCAGCGAGTGGGCCTTGCCCACGTAGATGACCCGCCCGTCGCCGTCCCGGAACTGGTAGGAGCCGGGGGCGTCGGGGATCGAGCCGGCGGGCGGTCGCTGCAGCACCCTCCCACTCTGCCTCCTGGCCCGCACGAGGGTGGATGAGCCGGCGTTCGGCACCTGTTGATCTCCAAACGTACGTTCGCTACCGTGGGACCGCTCGGGAAGCGGCCGGCGCCTCCCCTCGAACCTGTTGCCATTTCGGGGTTGGGGAGTGAACATGGTCATCGATGAGGGCCCGAGGCAGCGCCTGTACAGCCACCTCCAAGAGCTTCTGGGCGAGGAGGACACGGAGACGCTGATGAAGTTCTTCCCACCCACCGGCTGGGGCGACGTGGCCACCAAGCGCGACCTCGATCACCTGGGGCAGGCGATCCGAGGCGAGTTGGCGGTGCACGAAGCACGGGTCGAGTCCCGATTGGAGACCGGCCTGGCCACGCTGGAGGCCCGGTTGGACACCGGCCTGGCCACGCTGCGGGCCCACATCGACACTGGCCTGGCGTCCCAGGAGACACGACTGCAGGCGGGGCTGGCCCGGGCGTCGCTCGACACCCGTGCGAGCCTGCGAACCCTGTTCCTGGGCTTGGTGGGGCTCCAGATGAGCGGGGCCGCGCTGGCCGTCGCCGTGGCCCGGGCCGGCTGATGGCTCCCGTCCTGCCCACCGCCGAGGACCGCATGGCGGCCATCGAGGCCCTGGGCGAGTACATCGGCGCCGAGGCTGCCGCGGACCTCGACCAGCTGCTGCCCCGGCGGCCCTGGCGAGAGTACCTACCCGCCGAGGTCCTGATGCGCCCCGACGTGGCCACCACAGCCGACAACGCCGCGTACGGTTCGCTGTACCGCTCCCTGGCCGAGCGGATCGGGTCACGCCACGCCGGGGTGTTGCTCGAGTTCCTCCTGCCGGCGAGGCCCGCAGTGCTGCAGGCCCACGGCGTGGTGCTGTCCAGGTAGACGAGCTCGCCTGCCTCGCCGTTCGCGCCACGGACCTCGCTGCTGCGACCCGCGCTCCCCGGCCCAGAGCACGGCCCTCGTCGGGTGTCAGTCCCTCGGCGCCAGCACGCTCCGCCCTGCCGCGGTGAGCGCCACCGCGAGGGCCCGGCTGGCGTTGCGGTCCCGAAGCACCAGGCTTCTTCTCCGGTTCAGCCACACCACGTGTGGGTGAGCCGGATGAGAAACGGCGGCGACGGTCACACGTTGCGGACGGCCTGGAGCTGGCGCACCGGAAGGGAGAGGGAGGACGTGGTCCGCAGCCCCTCAAGGGTGCCGCTGGCGTCGCCGGCCGACCAGGTGGCCTCCCATACCTGGGTCACGCTGATGGTGACCTCCGGCGCCATGTGGGTGTAGGTGTGGGTGACGTCGCCGTTGGGCCAGGGACCGCCCTGCGAGACGGTCGAGGTGGTGGCCCGGTCGCCCCACTCCACCACGTAGCGGGAGGTGGCCGTGATGACCACGTCGGCGCCGAGCGGGTTGTCGACCTCGAAGCGCCGTTCCCGGTCGCCGCCGATCTGGAGGTAGACCGGCTTGCCGGTGAGGGCGTAGTCGGGCACGACCCTGAGCGCCGGGCTGGGCAGCACCCGCACGTCCCAGAAGCGGCGGGCCACGTCGTCGTCGGCCGGCGCCGGCTCCGCCGCCGGCCGGGCGCACACCGGGAGGCCCATGGCCGGGATGGCGTACGGCCTGAGCCGGTCCGCCATCTCCCTTGACGTCGTGGTGCGGCGCTGCCGGCAGATCTGGCCGCCATCGAAGGAGAAGATCCAAAAGGTCCAGGTGGGGACCGTGGACCCGGCGCGCCCAGCCACCCCCGCACTTGTGTCGGCAGAGGCGGGCACTTCGTCCCGTACAACGATGGACTCTCGCGAAGTCCGGATGACCTTCGGTGGCGACGGCTCACTCTGGCCACTCGCTGGGAGCGCTCCGGCAAACGAAAAGATGAAACCAGCGGCTGTACCGGCTACGGCTCGGTGCATGCTTCCTCCTTGGTGGGCACGCTCCCGTCCTCGAAGGAGCCATCGAAGGTGATCAGCCACGGCGTGGGGTTATGACCCCGAGTATCCCGGCCTGCGGGAAGGGGGACCAAGCCAACGAACCGCTCGGCCTCCGGCGGCCCCTCCTCATTGAAGATCGCAAAGAAGTCGCGATCCGCTTCGAAGAGGATGCAATCCGGCTCGGCGACCAGGATCCGCCCCACCTCGGTCCTCGCGTCGCCCGGACTCGGTCGCAGAGTCGAAAGCCCCTTTGACGACCTCGCCCCACACCTGCTGCTCCAACGAGAACGAGTCACCCCCGAACGCCGCGCCGAGGATCCTCAGGAACTCCTCGTCCGGCGCCCGCTTCTGCGCCATGTAGCGCGCCGCGTCGCCGTACACGCGGTCGAGGGCTGCCATCACCTTCT
>JBOGHQ010000473.1:0-4802 GCA_050744785.1 Acidimicrobiales bacterium
CCCTGCGCAGACCCCGACAGGAGGGCGGCGAACGTGACGATCTGCAATGTCCGAGGCCCTCGCCGTCGAGCACCCGCACTGTCCCGTCGCTGACCGTGCCCTCGGTGCTGCGCCGGCCCCTGCCGGCGTGCGCCGTGCTGCTCGGCGCCTATCTCCTCCTGTCGCTGTTCAACGACCCCCGCGCCTACCTGGGAACCGACACCGGCGGCAAGGTGGCCACCCTTGAGGTGATGGAGGAGCGGGGTCGCCTCGACCCCGACATCGGGTACTGGGCCGAGCAGTGGGACCCCGAGGGACGGGTCCACCCCCTGTACTACACCAAGCACGTCAACCACCGGTGGGTCAACGTCACCACCGTCCCCATGCTCTACGCCAGCTACCCGCTCTACCGGCTGGGCGGCTACCGGGCCGTACTCGTGCTCCCCATGATCGGCTCCGTGCTCGCCGCCCTGGCCGCCCGGGCCCTGGCCCGGCGCCTGTCCGATGGGGAGGGCTGGGCCGCCTTCTGGCTGGTCGGCCTGGCCTCGCCGGTGACGGTCTACGCCCTCGACTTCTGGGAGCACTCGTTGGGCCTGGCCGCCGTGGCCTGGGCCCTGGTGCTCCTGGTGGACCTGGTGCAGCAGCGCCGCAGCCGGTGGTGGTGGCCGCTGGCCGCCGGCGCCCTGTTCGGCCTGGCCGCCACGCTGCGCAACGAGGCCTTCGTGTACGGGTTCGTGGCGGTGGGACTGGCCTGCCTCGTCGTCCTCCTGGTGCAGCGCAAGCCCGCCCTGGCTGTCGTCACGGGGCTTCTGGCCGCGGCCGGGCTGGCGGTGCCCGTGCTGGCCAACGCCGCCCTGGAGCGGGCCACCATCGGCGATCCCATCCGGGTGGAGCGGGCGGCTGACACCGCCTCCGCGTCGGGCGGCATCTCGGGCACGCGGCTCGAGGAGGCCAAGCTCAACTCGGTGTCCCTCTCGCCGCTGCAGCAGACCAGTTCCTACGTGAGAGGCGTGCTGGTCCTCGCCTTGCTGGTGTTCCTGGCCCTCCGGGCGTCGAGGCCCGGCGACACCGGCCCAGCGGTGATCGCAGCCGGGGGGATCGTGGTCCTGTACCTGGACCGCTTCGACCTCGGCTTCGGGTTCATCCCCAGCCTCCTCGGCGCGGCCCCGCTGGTCGCGGTGGGGCTGGCGCTGGGCTGGGGGCCCACCGGGGGGAGGTACCTGCTCGGCGTCTCCCTCCTGGCGCTGCCACTGGTGTGGGCCACCCAGTTCCAGGGCGGCGCCGCCCCCCAGTGGGGCGCCCGCTACCTCCTGGTGAGCGGCCTGGCCATGGCGGTGCTCGGGGCGGTGAACCTCGTCACCCTGGCGTCGTGGGCCCGTGCCTTCCTGGTCGGCCTCACCGTGGTCGTCACCGGGTTCGGGCTGATCTGGACGTCCCAGCGCACCCACGGCGTGGCCGACGCCCTGGCCGCCCTCAACGCCCGGACCGAGCCGGTGCTGGTGTCGCGCATCGGCCACCTGGCACGCGAGGGGGGGGCCTTCTATACCGAGCACCGCTGGCTCACCGCACCGAGCGACGAGGATGAGGCCTTTGCGGTGGACGTGCTGGAGCGGGCCGGCGTGGACCGCTACGCCCTGGTGGCGCTGGGCACCGGCACGGCGCCGCCCCCGCCCGACGGGTGGCGCGTGGTGGGGCGAGACACGGTGGACTACCTGGGATTTGACCTGCGGGTGACGAGCTTCGCTCGCAGGACATCGCCGTGAGCCGCGTCTGCTCTCAGCACAGCGGTGACACTCGCCGAGCCTGGTCCGACTTCGGCATCGTGGCCGGGCTGCTCATGGTGGTGGTCCTCCTGTCGCTCCCCTACGCGCTGTTCGGGCCGAACTTCATTCTCGACGACTGGTTCATGCTGCGGGGGGCCCGTTTCGAGGGGGCGCTGTTCGGGGCTGGCCACGAGGCTGCCCTGGCCCGGCCCGGTCAGTGGCTGGTCTATGTCATCGAGTTCGGCGGGATCGGTCGTCATCCGCTCGCCATCTTCGCCGTCCAAGTGGCTGTACGTGGTGCCATCGTCGTTGGCCTGTTCCAGCTGCTCCGGCCGTATACCGGCTCGGGCCGGGCGGCTGGAGTCGCCGTGATCTGGGCGTTGTTCCCCAACGCAACCGCTCTCGAGTACTACGCCGTCGGGCTGAACATCACGGTGAGCCTTCTCCTCGTCATCACGGGGGGACGGTTCCTCACACGTGCCGTCGACGACGACCGGGCAGGGGTCACAGCATCGGCGTTCCTGGTCGCCGCCGTCCTTACCTACGAAGCCACCCTGCCGGCTGCGGCGCTGCTGGTCCTCCTCGTCCCGCTCCTCCGTCGACGGGTGCGGTGGGGGCGGATCGCCCGAGACTGGGCGCTGCTGGCAGGCGCCGGGCTCTGGATCGCGCTCCATTGGAACCCCTCGAAGCCCGTCCTGCGATCCAACAGCGACCTGAGTCCTGTCATCGACGCGCACTTCGGATGGGGTGTCTTCCCCAGCGGTCGGGTCGCCACGGCCGGCCTTGCCATCGCGCTTGTCGCGACCGCGGTGGCCATCAGTTGCCTGGTGCTCCCCTCGTTCCGCGGCACGGTCGGTGCCGCGGAGGGGCTGTTGGCAGTTGGATCGGTCATCATCGCCGTGGGCACCGTTCCCTTCGTCCGCTACTTCTACGAGCCGCTTGGAGTGGGAGACCGGGTGAACGTGGTGTCATCCGTAGGTGCGGCGATGGTCTGGTCCGGGATCGGGCTTCGGCTCTTGCGGTGGCGGCCGGCGCTTCTGGCTGGCGGCGTCGTCTTCGCCCTTCTCACGATTGCCGTGCGGGTCGATCGTGCGGACACCTACGCGGCGGCCGGCGCCCACGTGCTGGATGTGCTGCGGACGACGCGAGCCGAGGTTCCCCAGCCGTCGGGCCCGATCGTGCTCGGACCGTTCCCGTGGCTGCGGACCAACGTCGGCGGGCTGCTCGATCGAACCGCAGTGACGGCTGCCCTGCAGGTCGACCGGGACGATCCCGGGATCCGGGGCGAGCACGCTCGCACCGAGGCGGACCTCCAGCGGGCCCCTGCAGAGCTCCGTCTCGACCTGCGGCGCCTGCGGACCTACCCGCCCGGGCAGGGCAGCTACGCCGACCTGCTACGCCTCCGGCGGCCCTCGGGCGTGCGGTAGGGGAGCCGGGCGGCCAAGCGCCGGGCGGCGCCGTTCCCCACGAGGCGGCGTCTCGGTGAACCGACCCACACGGGATGTGGGTAGATCAGACGAGAACGGCGGGGGTGTCAAGCCAGGTCGTCGAGCAGGCGGGCCGGCGTGAGCTCCACGGGGAAGGGGAGCCGCACCGTGCAGGCCTGCTCGCCGACGACGGTGGCGACCTCGTGGTAGCGGCCGTCAGCCAGCTCCAGGACCGTGACGCTCGGCCCGGCAGGGTCGACCATCCAGTAGGCCGGCACCCCCGCCTCCTCGTAGGCCCGGCGCTTGGCGGTGGCGTCGACGCGGCGGGTGCTGGGTGACAGCACCTCCACCACCAGCCGCGGCGTGGCGGGCAGGTTGGCCTCGGTGAGGTCCTCCTGTCGGGCCACCAGGACGTCGGGCTCCAGCACGGTGGTGGGGCTCACGACGTAGTCGAAGGGGGCGACGAGGACGACGTCGCCGGCCCGCCGGCAGCTTCGGAGAAGTTGAGAGATGGCCCCGACGCACACCTGGTGGGCGGTCCCGGGCGCCGGCGTCACCAGCAGCACCCCGTCGAGCAGCTCGTGGCGGCGGCCATCGTCCGGCATCCCCTGGAGGTCGTCGTAGGTCAGCGGGGAGGTGTGGGCCAGGGCGACCATGCCTCCAGTCTCCCACCCGGCTGTGACACCGTCGACGGCGGCCGGCGCCAATTCGGTCGGGTCGATGCCCGGCCCCCTCGGGCGTGCCAGGGGGCGGCTTCTCGGTGAACCGACCCACACGGGATGTGGGTGGATCAGACGAGAACGGCGGGGAGGCACCGCGGTGGCGTGTCAGGCCAGGTCGTCGAGCAGGCGGGCCCTGTCTGTCAGGGGCGGTGACACCGTCGACGGTGGCCGCCGCCTACTCGTCCGGGTCGATGCCCAACGCCCGCAACCGCACGGCCAACCCCTCGGCCCGGGCCGCCTCCCGCTCGGCCCGTGCCGCCTCCCGCTCGGCCCGGGCCGCCTCCCGCTCGGCCCGAGTGAGCTCGTCCCCGACGTCGAGCACCTCGTGGCCGTCGGCCAGCGTCACTCGGAGGACGCCCGGGGCCGGCGTGGCGATGCGGACCCGGCCGATGGCCTCCGACGTGTAGTCGACGCGCAGGTCGGTGCGGACCAGCGTGTCGTCGCGTAGCTCCCAGACGGCGATGAACCCCTCCTCCCGGTCGACCTCCACGTGGAGCGGGACGCCGATCCGGCCGAACAGGGCCCGCTTCGCCTCCAGCTCGGCCCGGCCGCTCCGCGTCCGGTTCTTCGGGGACAGGACCTCGATGGTCACCGACGGGACCGGCTCGGCGGGCACCCGGTAGACCGTCCGATCGCCGGTGGTGACCCCGGGCACGGCGAAGACATCGGGCGAGACCTGCACCCGGTCGTCCACCCGCAGGAACATCTCGCCGAACACACCGGCGACGCCCCGCAGGGCGTGGGTCAGAGCGGCCCGCAGCATGGCCACGGTCCGCACGTGCGCCTCCGTGGCCGTCATGTCGGGCGCCTCGATGGGAAGCTCCGTCGCCACAGCCTCCTCGGCCATGGCGCCATGGTACGTGCCCACATCCGCCCTCCCCGCTCGGCAGCCGGTCAAGCCCCATGATGCG
>JBOGHQ010000474.1:0-4293 GCA_050744785.1 Acidimicrobiales bacterium
GGCCAGAACCGTCTCAGCCGGCGGTGGGCTGGCGCCGGCGCCCGCCGGCCGGACCAGCCGGTGGGCTGAGCAGTCGCTCGATGTCCTCGGCGCGGAGGGTCTCCTGCTCGAGGAGGGCAGCCGCGACCCGGTCGAGGTCATCGCGGGCGGCGGCGAGGGCGACCCGGGCCCGCTCCTCCGCCTCCGCGACCAGGGCGGCGACCTCGGCGTCGATGGCTCGAGCCGACGCCTCCGACCACGGCCGGGGCTCCCGCCAGCGGCTCCTGCTCTCCACGAACACCTGGGCGCCCAATCGCTCGCTCATGCCCCACTCGGTCACCATGGTGCGGGCCAGGTCGTTGGCCCGGGCCAGGTCGTTCGACGCCCCAGAGCTCACGTCACCCACCGCCATCGTCTCCGCCACCCGGCCGCCCAGCAGGCCGGCCATCCGGTCGAGGGCCCGCTCCCTGGAGGACAGCACTCGGTCGGCGTCGTCCACCAGCGTGCAGTGCCCGAGGGAGCTGGCCCGGGGGACGATGGTGAGCTTGTGAGGCTTGGGGCTGTTGGGAAGGGCCCGGGCCACCAGGGCGTGCCCGGCCTCGTGGTAGGCCACCAGGCGTCGCTCGTCGTCGGTCATGGCCCAGCCCCGGGAGGCGACGCCCATGAAGGCCCGGTCCACGCCCTCGTCCACCAAGGCAGTTGTGATGGAGGGCGCGCCCCGGCGGGCGGCGAGGAGGGCCGCCTCGTTCAGCACGTTGGCCAGGTCGGCGCCCGAGAAGCCTTGGGTGATGGCGGCGATGGCGTCCAGGTCGACCTCGGGGCTCATGTGCTTGCCGCGGGCGTGCACCCCGAGAATGGCCCGGCGGCCGGACCGGTCGGGGAGGGTGACCTCGACCCGCCGGTCGAAGCGTCCGGGGCGGATCAGGGCGGTGTCCAGCATGTCGGGCCGGTTGGTGGCGGCCATCACGATCATGGCGCTGTGGGAGTCGAAGCCGTCCATCTCGACGAGGATCTGGTTCAGCGTCTGGTCCCGCTCGCCGCTGGCGCCGTCGAAGCCGACCCCCCGATGGCCGCCGATGGCGTCCAGCTCGTCGATGAAGACGATGGCCGGCGCCACGGCCCGGGCCTCGGCGAACAGCTCCCGCACCCGGGCCGCACCCTGGCCGGCGAAGATCTCCACGAACTCGCTGCCCGCGACCGAGAAGAATGCGGCGTTGGCCTCGCCGGCCACGGCCCGGGCCAGCAGGGTCTTGCCGCAGCCGGGCGGGCCGGCCAGCAGGATGCCCCGGGGCACCTTGGCGCCCATGTCGGCGTAGCGGGCCGGCTCGGCCAGGTAACTCTGGATGTCGGACAGCTCGGCGATGGCGTCGTCCACACCCGCCACGTCGGCGAAGGTGATCCGCTCCTCGGTGGAGAAGCGCTTGCCGATGCTGCGCTGGCGCATGGCCAGCCGGCGCTGCCGCTCGGGCGCCTCCATCACGCGCTTCAGGGCCAGGTCCAGCTGGGCCTGCCCGATGGCGGCCCGCCCCTCCCGGCCCGCCAGCAGGGCCGCCTCGTTGAGCACGTTGGCCAGGTCGGCGCCCGTCATGCCGATGGCCTTTCGCGCCACCGAGCCGAGGTCGGCGTCCTCGGCCAGCACCTTGGTCGCGGCGTGCACCTGGAGGATGGCCAGCCGGTCGACCTCGTTGGGCACCTCCAGGCCGATGCTGCGGTCGAACCGGCCGGGCCGGAGCAGGGCGGGGTCGAGCACGTCGGGCCGGTTGGTGGCGGCGAGGACGATGAGCCCCTCGGAGGTGGAGAACCCATCCATCTCGGCGAGGATCTGGTTGAGGGCCTGCTCCTGCTCGCTGTGGGACACCACGGTGCCGCCCGCGCTGCGGGAGCGGCCGATGGAGTCCAGCTCGTCGATGAAGATCAGCGCCGGCGTGTTGGCCCGGGCCTGCTCGAACAGGTCGCGGACGCGGGCCGCGCCGAGCCCGACGTAGACCTCAACGAAGTCGGACCCGGAGATGGAGTAGAACGCAGCCCCCGCCTCCCCGGCGAGGGCCCGGGCCAGCAGCGTCTTGCCGCACCCGGGTGGGCCGAAGAGCAACACCCCCTTGGGCACGCTGGCGCCCACCGCCGTGTACTTGGACGGATCGGCCAGGAAGTCCCTGACCTCCCGCAGTTCGGCCACCGCGGCGTCCTGGCCGGCCACGTCAGCGAAGGTGGCCTTGCCTTCGCTGGGCTGAAACTTCTTGGCGTGGCTCTTGATGCCGAACAGCCCGGTGCCCCGCCGGTAGGAGAGGAACACGTAGACGACCAGCACCACGAGGATCAGGGTGGGGATGAGCAGGCCCAGGATGCCCAGGATGCGCTTGTGGTCCTGCTGGTCGATGGTGGTGGGCACACCCGAGAGGAGGTCCAGGAGCCGCTCGACGTTCCCGTTGACCTTCAGGTAGGGCGTGTTGAACCTCCGGGGCGGTGCCTCGCCGGCCTCAGGCCGGTAGAGGCCGGTCACGTACGCATCGATGTCCAGGATCCGGGCCTCGATCACCTGGCCCCGGCTGGCGAGGTCCACGAAGTTGTCGTAGCGGAGGTCGTCGCCGTCCACGTGGGGCCGGGAGGCCTCCAAGGTGCCGAAGAAGGCGGCCACCAGGAGGAACACGACCAGCGCCGTCCAGAGGCCGAGGCGGCTCTTCTTCTGTGGCCGCCGGCCGGAGCCCGGCCGCTGGCGCGTGCGTGGCATGGTGCGGAACCCTTTCGGAAACGCTAGCAAAGGAGCCGGAGATTCATGAGAGCCCGGAGACGGTGTTGGAGGTTGGCGCTGGCCGTGGCCGCCGTGCTGGCCGCCGCCGGCGCTGGGCCGGGCCCGGCCGCCCTCGCCCAGACCGCGCCGCAGGCCGAGCTGGTGCGCATCCCGTTCCCGCAGGACGACGGTTCCCTGACGCCCTACACCTTCGAGCTGGGCTACTCGCTCATGACCCTCATCTACGACACCCTGCTGTGGCGGGACGCCGACGGCGTGCCCCAGCCGTGGCTGGCCCGGTCGGTGACCCCGAACGGCGACGGCCGCCAGCTCACCGTCCGGCTGGTGGAGGGGGCGACGTGGCACGACGGCCGGCCCGTGACGGCCGAGGACGTGGCCTTCACCTTCCGGTACGTGGCCGGCCGGCCCCACCCCCGCTTCACCGCCGAGCTCCGCGACGTCGAGCGCTTGGACGTGTTCGACCCCACCACCCTGGTGATCTCGCTGCGCCGGCCCAGCCCCGGCTTCTCGGACCAGCCCCTCGCCGACCTGCCCATCCTCCCCGCCCACATCTGGAGCGGGCTGGCGCCGGACAAGGCGGCGCCCGAGGGCCCCGCCATCGGCAGCGGCCCCTACCGGATGGCCGAGTACCGCCCGGGCCAGGGGTGGCGCTTCGAGGCCAACGCCAGCTACTTCAGGGGCAGGCCCGCCGCCGCTGTCCTGGAGGTGTCCGTCAACCGCGATGCCACCTCGACCCTGGAGGACTTCCGGCAGCGCCGGACCGACATGGTGGCCGTGAACCTGCCCCGCAGCGCCCAGGCCGAGGTCACCGGCCCGGGCATCAGGCTGGCCCGGGGCCCGTCCTACCTGGGCACGATCCTGCTCTTCAACACCCGCCAGGCACCGTTCGACCGGCTGGAGGCGCGCCAGGCGGTGGCCCGCCTCGTGCGCCCCGAGCGGCTGGCGCAGGTGGTCGGTGGAGCCGCGGCCGCCAACCGGGGCTACCTCCACCCCGCGTCGGCGTGGGCCCCGGACGACCTCCTGCTGCCGGCCGCCTCGGATGCGCCGGCAGGGTCACCCGGCACGCTGGCCGGTGGCCCGGTACGCGTCCTGGCCCCCGACAACGACCCCGTCAAGATCGAGGCGGGGCGGCAGGTCGTGCAGGTGATGAAGGGTGCCGGCCTCGACGCCGAGCTCGTGCAGCTGGGGCGGGAGGAGCTGGTGGGGGCGGTAGGGGAGGACGGGTCGGCGCCGACCTTCCAGGCCGCCATCTGGAGCTCGCCGGCGCTGGCCTCCTACGACCCGGTGGTCCTCGGCCGGCTCTTCGGCTCCGACCCGAGAGACGCCGCCACCAACCTGAGCGGCTACCGCAGCGCCGCCTTCGACGCCGCCGCCGAGCGCATCGCCAGCACGCCCGACCGGGCCGCCCGCCGGGCAGCCGTGGACGAGGCGCTGCGCACCCTGGCCACCGACGTCCCCGTCGTCCCCCTCTTCTTCACCGAAGGCGCCTTCGCCTTCCGGCCCTCGATCTACGACGGCTGGGTCTTCACCAAGGGCACGGGCATCCTCGACAAGCGCTCCTTCGT
>JBOGHQ010000475.1:0-1782 GCA_050744785.1 Acidimicrobiales bacterium
CCCGGCGGGCCGCTCTTCGGTCCCGCCGTGGCGGCCTCGGCTCCGGCGCCACCCCACCGCGGATGGCGGCCAGCAACTGGTCGTGGAGCTCGTCGACCGGGTCGGAGGCCACCTCCCCGCCGGCGCCGGTGCGGCCCTCGCCATCGTCCTTGTGGCCGCCGGCACTGTCGAGCTCGGTGTCGTCCTCGCCGGCATCGCCGGCGCCCTCCACGTCGTGGTCGTCGTCATCCTCGCCACCGTCATCACCACCGGCGTCGAACGGGCCCGCCTCGCCATCGCCGGCCTCGCCCCCGCCGGCACCGTCGAAGGGCCCGACATCGCCCCCGGTGCCGCAGAGATTGCCGAAGAGCAACAGCGTGACCAGCGCTTCGACCATGTAGGCCTGATGGGAATCGTCTCTCCCCACGGCTCGGGCCTTGGCGAAGACGGCCTCGCACTGGGTGCGCACCGCGGCGAGCACCAGCACGGCCCACGAGGTGGGCATGCGGGCGAAGACCTCGCTCATCCCGTCGCCCAGGTCGCGGTGGGAGAACGCCATCTCATCGGCCACAGCCTTGGCCCGGTCCTTTGGTGGCTCGGGAGCCTTGTCGGCCAGGCGGGTCCTGCGGCACTCGGCTCGCAGCTTGGCCACGGTCTCCCGGCAAGCGAGGGCCAGCAGCTCGCCCTGGGCCTCGGGCCTGTTGGCCCCGGCGGTGGCGATCTCGTTGGCCTGGGTCGCCGTCAAGGTGCCGGCGACCAGGGCATCCCTGGTGGGGCCCAGCTCCGCCGATGCCAGGTACCCGGCGGTCTCGATGGTCCTGGCCGCCTCGAAGGCATTGGCCTTGGTGCGATCAGCCAGCCACTGCTGGGCAGTGGGGAAGCCCTCCACCCGGTGATGGCCGGACTCGCCCACCCGACCGGCGGCCAGCGTCACACCCGCCACCGCCAGTCGGTCGATGCGGGCGAAGCACTCGGCCAGCCCAGCGGCCTGCGCCCCGTCCATGGCAGCGACGTCGAGGCCCACCACCAACGACGCCAGCTCCTCGGCCACCGCCGACAACCGGGGCAACCAACTCCCACGCACCACCCTGGTCCCCAACTCGGTGATGGTCATGCACACTCCCGAACAGCAGTCGAACCTGATGCGATGACTGAGGGGAGCGGCAACACCCGCTTCCGAGCGGCCCGGCTGGCGAAAGGCAACCTGGGCTCTGCACGAGACCCTACACGAACACGTGTTCGCAGTCAAGAGGAGGAGCGGAAATCTTCGGTAGCGAGGCGAAGTGTTGACACCGGCCTCAAGCCGCGAGACTGAACCGCACTGCTGGGGGTTGGTTGGCCACCGGGCCCGGTGACCACGGGCCGTGAACGTACCTGCGCTGCAGCTTGACCATGAGGACGGCCCGCACGCCTTCGACCGACCAGCGCACGCCGACGTCGGTGCGCCGGTTCATCTCCCGCATGACCCGCTCCAGCACGCCGGTGCCCAGCTCGGGCCGGCCCTTGTGGCCGAACAGCAGGCGGCCGGCGTCGGGGTGGGTGAGGAACGTGAACACCTCGCCCTCGGCCCCCCGCAGGTGGGCCGCCGCGGCCGGCGCCCCACAGCCCTCGGCGTCGTCGATCAGATCGGCATAGGCGGCCCGGGCGGCGTCGAGGTCGCCGCTGCGGTAGGCGGCGAGGAGCAGGGCCTCGAGCTGGGCCCGGAAGTCGTCGGACAACTCGTGGCTGGCCCGGTCGGTGTAGCGGGCGGCGCGATACACGCCGCGGGCGAGGTGCCACAGGCAGCGCTGCACGGGCACGCCG
>JBOGHQ010000476.1:0-3315 GCA_050744785.1 Acidimicrobiales bacterium
TCGTCGCCGGCGACGACGACGAGGGCGACGGCGGGGTGACGGGGCCCGCCGGTCGCCGGGGCGCACGGGTGGCGGAGGCGGTGTGGCTGGCCCGAGACCTGGTCAACGAGCCGGCCGGCTCGCTCACCCCCACCCGCCTGGCCGAGCGGGCCCGGGCGGTGGCGGCCAGCGCCGGGCTCGGCATCGACGTCCTGGACGAGGCGGCCATCGTGGAGCAGCGTCTGGGGGGCCTGGCCGGCGTGGCCCGGGGCTCGGCCGAGCCTCCCCGCCTGGTGGAGCTCACCTACGACCCGCCCGGGGGGGAGCCCACCGCCACCGTCGTCCTGGTGGGCAAGGGCATCACCTTCGACTCGGGCGGCCTGTCGCTCAAGACGGCCGACGGCATGATGACCATGAAGACCGACATGTCGGGCGCGGCGGCCGTGCTGGGCGCCATGTCGGCCCTGGCCGACCTCGGCGTGCGGGCCCGGGTGGTGGGCTTGCTGCCCATCACCGAGAACATGCCGGGCGGACGGGCCATCAAGCCCGGCGACGTCCTGGAGATCCGCGACGGCACCACCGTGGAGGTCCTCAACACCGACGCCGAGGGCCGGCTCGTCCTGGCCGACGCACTCTCCCTGGCCGCCGAACGGGGGCCCGACGCCATCGTCGACCTGGCCACCCTCACCGGCGCCCAGGTGGTGGCCCTGGGCCGAGGAGTGAGCGGCCTCATGGGCAACTCCCCCGAGTGGGTGGAGCAGGTGCGGGCCGCCGCCGATCGGGCCGGCGAGCCGGCCTGGCCTCTCCCCCTCCCCGAGGACTACCGCGGCCACCTGGACTCGGAGGTGGCCGATCTCAAGAACATCGGCAAGGCCGGCGAGGCGGGAACCCTCGTGGCCGGCCTGTTCCTCAAGGAGTTCGTGGCCGAGGTGCCCTGGGCCCACCTGGACATCGCCGGCCCGGCCCGCGCCGAGGCCGATGACGGCTATCTGACCAAGGGCGGCACGGGCGTGGGCGTCCGCACCCTGCTGGAGCTGCTGCGAGGGTTGAACTCCATCCCTGCAGGGAACCGTCCAAATCGCTAGATTCAGGGCGGGCCGTCGGACAGGTGGGTCCGGCCGGAAAAGGAGGGAATGGCATGAGGCAGCGAGTTCTGCGGCGGTGCTCCGTCGCGGTCGTGGTGGGGATGATCGCCCTGATGGGAGTGGCCGCGCCGGCGGGGGCGGCCCTCACCACCGTCACGGTGGTGGGCGGCGTGCTCACCGTCACCAGCGACGCGGCTGACGCCATCACCGTCACCTGCGCAACCGGGAACGTCAAGGTCAACGGCGCCGATCCCACCACGGGGACGGCGAGCTGCCCCAGCATCACCTCCATGGTCATCACCGGCGGGCCCGAGGCCAACACCATCGACCTCAGCGGCGTGGTGACCACGGCGGGGAACTTCAGCGCCCTGGCCACCGTCACCGTGAACGGCGGTGACGGTGGGGACACCATCACCGTGAACGGCGGTGACGGTGGGGACACCATCACCGGGTCGGCCATCGGCGACGTCCTCAACGGCCAGGCCGGTGCCGACACCATCAGCGGCGGTGCCGGCAACGACACCATCACCGGCGGCACCGGCGCCGACGATGTGAACGGGGGCGACGGCAACGACACCCTGATCTGGAACAACGGCGACGGCTCCGACGTCGTCGACGGCGACGCCGGCACCGACACGGCACAGGTCAACGGCTCCGCCTCGGACGAGGACTTCACCATCCAACCCAACGCCGGCCGGGTCGACTTCGACCGCACCGCCCCCGGCCCGTTCAGCCTCGACATCGGCACCACCGAGACGCTGGACCTGAACGCCGGGGCCGGCGACGACACCATCACGGCCACCGGCGCGCTGGCCGCCCTGATCACCCTGGACCTCGACGGCGGCGACGGCCTCGACGAGATCGCCGGTGCCGACGGTGCCGACGTCATCTCGGGCGGGGCCGGGGACGACCTGCTGGACGGCGGCCCCGGCGCCGACACCGTGCGGGGCGGCGACGGCGCCGACGACATCCTGGCCGGGCCGGGCAACGACACCGTCGACGGCGGCGGCGGGGACGACATCATCTTCTGGGAGAACGGCGACGGCTCCGACGCCATCGAGGGCGGCGACGGCGACGACGTCGTCGCCGTCACCGGCGCACCGGCGGCCGGCGACGAGATCGTGGTGAGCCCCAACGCCAACAGGGTCTCGCTGCTGCGCACCAACCTGGTGCCCTTCACCCTGGACATCGGCACGGCCGAGGCCATCGGGGTCGACACCGACGGCGGCGACGACACGGTGCGCGTGGTGGCGCTGGTGGGAGTGGAGGTCGTGCTGGACGGCGGGCCCCACACCAACGGGGACACCCTCATCGTCGATTCGCAGGGCCTGGGCGTCACCACCACGGCCAGCACGGTGGCGGTGGCCGGGCGCGGCCTGATCAGCCACACCAACTTCGAGGCCGTGCAGGTGGCCAACCAGGGCCGGCGGGGCTACTGGCTGGTGGCGTCGGACGGCGGCATCTTCTCCTTCGGCGGGGCCCGCTTCTTCGGGTCCACCGGCGGCCTCCGCCTCAACCAGCCCATCGTGGGCATGGCGCCCACGCCCCTCGGCGACGGCTACTGGCTGGTGGCGTCGGACGGCGGCATCTTCGCCTTCGGCGGGGCCCGCTTCTTCGGCTCCACCGGCAGCCTCCGCCTCAACCAGCCCATCGTGGGCATGGCCCCCACGCCCACCGGCGCCGGCTACTTCCTGGTAGCGGCCGACGGCGGCATCTTCGCCTTCGGCGACGCCGTGTTCCGCGGCTCCACCGGCAACATCCGGCTCAACCAGCCCATCGTGGGCATGGCCGTCACCCCGTCCGGCGGCGGGTACTACCTGGTGGCCACCGACGGCGGCATCTTCGCCTTCGGCGACGCCGTGTTCCGCGGCTCCACCGGCGCCATCCGGCTCAACCAGCCCATCCGGGGCATGGCCCTCACCCCGTCCGGCGCCGGCTACTACCTGGTGGCCACCGACGGCGGCATCTTCGCCTTCGGCGACGCCGTGTTCCGGGGCTCCACCGGCGCCATCCGGCTCAACCAGCCCATGGTCGGCATGGCGCCCACGCCCACCGGCGGCGGCTACTGGCTGGTGGCCACCGACGGCGGCATCTTCGCCTTCGGCGACGCCGTCTTCCTCGGCTCCACCGGCGACATCCGGTTGAACCAGCCCGTGGTGGGCATGGCCAGCAACGGGATCAGCACCCCGTAGGCAACCTCAGGCCCTCAGGCCCTCAGGCCGTGACGACGCCGGCGAGCTGCTTGGACAGC
>JBOGHQ010000477.1:0-3864 GCA_050744785.1 Acidimicrobiales bacterium
GGCCAGGCCGGTGCGGACGGCGGCGCCGAGCCCGCGGTTGCCGGCGTGGGCCACCACCTTGGCGCCGGCGGCCAGGGCCAGATCGGCGCTGCCGTCGGTGGAGCCGTCGTCGACGACCACGACCTCCACCCGGTGGCCGGCCACCTCCTCGGGGACCCGGCCGATCACGCCCGCCACCGTGGCGGCCTCGTTGTGCACGGGGAGGATCACCACGACGGGGGCGTCGGCCGGCACCGCACCGGCGGCGTGGGCGGCGCCGTCGCAGAGGAGGCACTCCCCCACCGACCGGGCCGGCGCCGGGACGCCCATGCGGTGGGCGAGGGTGGGCGCCACGTCGAGGATGGACACCTCGCCCCGCCGCGTGGCGGCCGGCACGCCCTCGCCCCACCAGATGCAGGGGACCAGGCGCTCGGGCGGCGTCCAGTGGCCGTGCCCGCCGATGCCGCGGCCCTGGCCGTGGTCGGAGAGGATGCCGATGGTGACGCCGTCGAGGCCGCCCCAGCGGTCGGCCAGGTCGGCGACCAGGTGCTCGAGCTCGGCGTCGGTGGATTCGATGTGGGCCAGGTACTCGTCGTAGTAGGAGCCCCGGTAGTGGCCGGTCTGGTCGACCGAGAGGGTCTGGACCACCAACAGGTCGGGGTCCTCCTCGTCCACTACCTGGCGGGCCTTGTCGCACAGGGCCCGGTCGATCTCGTCGTTGGGCATGACCGCGGTGACGGTGGCGACCTTGGGCCCGAAGGCGTCGACCAGGTGGGCGATGCCGACGAGGCGGGACGACGGCACCACGTCGAAGATGGACTCGCACTTGACGTGGAGGGAGGGGGCGAAGTTCGAGCGCAGGCGGTGCACCGCGGGCGGGGCGCCGGTGAGCATGGAGGAGAAGCCGGTGACGGTGCGGGCCGGGTACACCGTCTGGCAGTGGGGGTAGGCGATGCCCTCGGCGGCCAGGCGGTCGAGAAAGGGGGTGCGGGCCTCGGCCAGCCGGTCGACCCGGCAACCGTCGATGACGATGAGGAGGACCTTGCGGCTGGGCGGGCCGCACCGGGCGGGGCCGGCGTCTCGGGGGCGGCGGTCGGCCCGACGATCGCCGGTGGCCCGGCCGGGGACCCAGGTGATGAGGGTGCGGTGCACGACCTCGCCGGCGAGGAAGGTGGCGGCGGTGGCGAGCAGGAGGTGGCTGACGGGCCGGGTCGAGTGGCCCACGGCCAGGAGGGCGGCCACCTTGGGCACTTGCTCCAGCAGGTTGCCCGAGGTGGGATCGGGGTTCTCGGCCACCAGTCGCCAGAAGCGCCAGGTGTTGGACCACGCCGCCCCGAGCCGGAGGTGGTAGTAGACGGTGCCCCAGATCACCACCGTGAACAGCAGGTAGAGCGTGAGGGCGAGGGCAGCCGGGCCGGCGGGCAGCCCGCCGGCGGTGACGACGATGCCGGCCGCCACCGCCCAGAGGATGGCCCGGAGGTGGAGCGGGTAGGCGTGGCGCCACCACGTGGCGGCCAGCGGGGCGGCGAGGAGAAGGCCGGCCAGCGGGGCGCCGGTAAGGATCAGGACGCCGGCCGCGAAGACGGCGGTGAAGGGCTTGCCCTCGTTGAGCACGTTCCACAGCCGGGCCGCCACCTCCTCCATCGGGCCGGCGGAGCGGGTGGTGCCCGAGGTGTGGCGGTGCAGGACGCTACGGCCGGACATCGGCCACCGCCCTCGGCCGTTCATTGTGCAGAAGGCCGCCACCTGCTGGCGGACTAGTGCGCACTGAATTCCCGGCGATGCCGGGCGAGGTCCCGGCCAGCGCCAGCGCGCCGGCCACGAAGGCGAAGGCGAACTTGACGGCGTGGGCGGTGGCGGCGACGCCCACCGCCTCGCCGAGGGGCACGCCGAGCGGCACCAGCACGCTGGAGACGCCGGCCTCGTAGGTCCCCACGCCGCCGGGCAGGACGGCGGCAACCTGTGCGAGGACGCCGCCGCAGGTGGCCAGGAGGGCGGCGGCGGGTGACAGCTCGACGCCGGCCGCCCTGGCCACGACGAGCATGACGCCGAGTTCCAGGGCCCAGGAGGGGACGGCCCACGCCGCCACCTCGGCGGCCTGCCGGGCCGTGAAGGAGGCGCCCCGGCGGCGGGCCACGGCCCACGCGCCGAAAGGCAGGACGACGGCGAGGGGCGCGGCCAGGCGCAGCCACGCCGGCGCCTCCCCGGCGAGGGAAGCGGCGGCCATGGCCAGCACGGCGATGGCGCCGGCGTCGACCACGCGCGCTGCGGCGACGGAGGCGAGGGCCTGGCGGAAGCTGTTCTGGTCGTCCTCCGGCTCATGGCCGGCAGGAGCCGCGACCAGCTTGGCCCGAGCCACCTCCCCGACCGGGCCCGGCAATGCGTGGTTGACGGCGAGCATGGCCAGGATGGCCCGGAAGCGCCGCCCCAGGCTGACGGGGACGGGCAGCAACGGGCCCCACGCCGCCGCTCGCAGGACGAAGGCGAGCGTGTAGGCGGCCAGGGCGGCGGCGAGCGGGCCGGGCTGTTCGGCCAGCGTCCGGCCCGCCCGGCTCACTACGCCCCAGTCCGTCCACCGCCACAGGGCGGTGGCCACCGCCGTGGCAACGGCGAGGAGCGCGGGTAGACGCCACCACGCCCCGTTCGCCACTCGTTCTGGTCCCGATTTCGGTACCGAGACGGTCCCGTTTCCGGGACCAGAATGTGCGGCGGCGGTCACTCGACCGTGAAAGCGGCTTCCATGCCCAGCTCGCGGTGGGTCTTCACGCCCTCCTCCACCAGGCAGACCGCGGTGTAGCTGCCGGGCTGGAGCTCCACGGCCAGGTGCTGCTCGCCGGCGTCCTTCTTGAAGGCCTCGATCTCGGCCAGCTCCTTGCCCTCGGCGTCGAGGATCACCAGCTCGTGCTCGGCGGCGCCCTCGTTAGTGGCCTCGAAGTAGACCTTGGTGCCCTTCACCGTCGCGGGCAGGGTGAAGGCGTAGTCGACCATCTTCACCTCGGCCACGGTGTCGGCCTCGGCCTCGGAGAAGTCGGCCTGGGCCTCGCCGGCATGCTCGCCGGAGTGGGTGCCAGACGCGGAGGCCGACCCGGTGCCGGAGGCCGACCCGGTGCCGGTACCGCTCGAGTCCTCTTCGGTCGTGACCTGGCCCGGCCGGTCCTCTCCATCACCGCAGGCGCCGAGGGCGAGCACACCCATGAGCAGCAGCCCCGTTCCCAACCTTCGCACCTGCATCTACCCCGCCCTCCTCTTCTTAGGTGGACCTAACACATGTCGTGAGGGTAGGCACAGCCGGGGACGGCGTACAACTTGGCGTCCGATGGTGGGACGGCTAGATGTTGCGAACGGCCTGGAGCTGGCGGACCTCGAAATCGTCGATGGTGGCCTGGGTCGTCAGGCCGTCGAGGGTGCCGGAGTCGCCGCCCAGCCACCAGCGGGCCGTCCAGCGCTGCTCCACCGTGATGTCGTAGGTGCGGGCCGTGGTCCAGAAGTGGGTGATCTTCCCGTGGGGCCAGGGGGCGCCCGGGCCGTCGAAGGGCCCTTCATCCCTGGAGCTGTCACCCCAGTTCACGTAGACGGTGCTGCTGGCGTCGATGGTCAGCACGCCCAGCGGCGTGGGGTGCTCGAAGCGGGTGGCCATGGTGGCGCCGGTCTCCAGGTAGGCCATCTTCCCGGCCAGCATGTAGCCGGGCGCGATGCGGGGCTCGGGCTTGGGCAGGAGGTCCACGCCCTGCACCCGCCAGAACTCAGCCGTCTCCACGCCCGGCGTGCGAGCCGGCGCCTGCGCACCGGGACACCTGGGGTAGTCGGCCAGGGTGATGCGCCACAGGATGTCCTGGGTGTCCTCCGCCACCGCCGCCGCCACCGGGTCGTCGTAGGCCCGGCGGA
>JBOGHQ010000478.1:0-7366 GCA_050744785.1 Acidimicrobiales bacterium
GTGGCGGCCGCCCGCCGCACCCGAGGGGCCGGCCGACCTGGACCGGGCCATCGACACCCTCGTGGAGATGAAGAACCTCTCCGAGGTGGCGGTTGGTCTGGCCTACTCGGCAGTGGTGCTGCGCGACCCCGGCCTGGCCGCCGAGGTGGTGCACCTGGAGGACCGCCTGGACGAGATGCAGGAACGCATCGAGACCTGGGTGCTGCGTTCGGCGGCGGGCTCGGCCGACCCCTCACCCCTGCGTGGCCTGCTCCACCTGTCGGCCGCCTCCGAGTCGCTGGGCGACGCCGCCCAGCAGATGGTCTGGCCCGTCGAGCAGGGCGAGGAGCTGCACCCCATCCTGGCCCTGGCCTTCGGGGAGGCCGACGAGGTGGTGGCCCGCGTTCCCGTGGCCGAGGCGTCGCAGGCGGCCGGTGCCTCGCTCGCTTCCCTGCGGCTGGAGACGGAGACCGGCTTCTACCTGCTGGCCATCCGCCGGGGCGGCCGCTACCTCTATCGGCCCCGCCGCGACGTGGTGCTGCGGCCCGAGGACGAGCTCATCGCCACCGGGCCCGACGAGGGCCGGCCCCTGCTGGCCGAGCTGTGCGGGTACGGCATCGTCGAGGACGACGACACCGGCGAGGACGTGCTGGTACCGCTCACCACCGGCGCCTAACCGGCCCGAGGCTGTTCTGGTCCCGGAATCGGTACCGAAACGGACTCGATTCCGGGACCAGAACGGGGGCCTCAGGTGGGGAGGGGGGAGCCCTCCGGGTCGTCCAGGTACTCGATGAACTGGATCAGGTGGTCGGGATCGAAGGGCTTGGTCATGTAGTAGGTGGCCCCGGCCTGCCACCCGGCCCACACATCACTGTCGCTGGCCCGGGCCGAGAGCATGACCA
The DNA here is from genome assembly GCA_050744785.1 of Acidimicrobiales bacterium. GTDB lineage: Bacteria > Actinomycetota > Acidimicrobiia > Acidimicrobiales > JBOGHQ01. The sequence continues at coordinate 882 of JBOGHQ010000478.1, forward strand.
CCGGGATGTCCCGCGTGGCCTCGTCATCCTTCAGCTCCTTCAAGATGTCGAAGCCGTCGCTCACCGGCATCATCACGTCCAGCACGATGAGGTCGGGCCGCACGTCCCGGGCCATTGGCCCGGCCTGCCCGCCGTCCTCGGCCACCGCCACGGCGTAGCCGCACAGCTCGAGGTTCAGCGCCAGCAGGGCCCGGATGTCCGGGTCGTCGTCGGCGATGAGCACTGTCCGGATCCTGTTCGTCGTCATCTTGGGTCCCCAGCAGTCGTGGCGCCGGCCAGCTCGCCCACGGCGAGGAGGCGGCGCGCATCCCTCTCGTCGGGCTCCGTTGCGCACGGCAGCGTGAGGGTGAAGCAGCACCCACCCTCTGGCCCGTCGAACAGCTCGAGCCTGCCGCCCAGCAGCACCGCCACCTGGCGGCAGAGGTACAGCCCGAGCCCCGTGCCGCCCTGGGAGCGGGTGGAGCTCTGGTCCAGCTGCACGAACCGCTCGAAGACGCGCTCACGGTCGGCGGGCGGGATGCCGGGCCCGGCGTCGACGACGTGGATCCGCACGCTGCTCGCCTGCCCTGGCTCCAGGCGGACGTCGATGGGGCTGCCCGGGGCGTACTTGCAAGCGTTCTCGACCAGATTGGCGAGGATCTGCCGGAGCTTCTGCTCGGCGGAACGGATGGGCCCCACGCCGGCGTCGTGGAACCGGATGGCCGGCAGCTCCTGGCCGGCCCGCTGCGTCCGCAGCTCGTCCACGATGTCGTCTACCATGCGGTCGAGGCTCACCGGCTCGTTGATCCGGGGCGCCTCGCCGTTCTCCACCGTGGCCAGCGTGAGCAGCTCCTCGATGAGGCGCTGGAGGCGCTTGGCCTGCCGGTAGGCCAGGTCCACCAGGGTGCGCCGCTTGTCGGCGTCGAGGCGCTCGTCCATCCGGCGCAGGGTGAGCACCGAGCCGATGGTGGCGGCGAGGGGCGTGCGCAGCTCGTGGGACACCGCCGACACGAAGTCGTCCTTCTGGCGGTTGAGGTCGACCTGGTGGGCCAGGGCCTCCTCGACATCGGCGTAGAGGCGAGCGTTGGCGACGGTGAGGGCGGCGTGGCCGACGAAGGCGCCCACGACCTCAGCCCGCTGTCGGGCCCCGCCCTCCCCGCCCAGGCGGCGGAGCACGGCCAGCAGCACGGGAGCGGCTGCGTCGTCGGCCGACCGGGCCACGACCACCGACGCCGTCGAGCCAAGCACCCGGCGCACCGCGGCGGGGACCTGATCGCCGTGGACCTCTGCGGCCCCTGCGGGGCCGGTCACACCGAGCAGGGCGGCCAGGAGACCGGCCGGGACAGGTGCGGGATCGGCGTCGCCGACCAGCACCCCGGACCACTGGCCGCCGGCATCGGCGGTGCAGCACAGGCCGGCGGCGCCGGTGACAAGGGCACGAGCCTCCTCGGCCAGAGTGGCCATGACCTCGGGCAGCGCAGTCAGGCCACCGGTGCGGGAGGAGGCGGCGTAGAGGCGCTCGAAGCGAAGCTGCTCGGCCCGCTGGAGGGCCAGCCGCCTGGTCTCGAGGACCATGACGAGAACCATCGGCGCCACCAGGAGCACGGCCACGGGGCGGACGCTGTAGAGCACCACGGCGGCCAGACCCACCGTGGCCGAGATGGCGCTGGCCATGGCCACGGGGACGAGCGAGGCGCAGAACACCTGGCCGAAGCGACGACCCTCCACCACCGCCAGCACGGCAGAGGTCGATGCGTGGGTGGCGGTGGCGTAGGAGCCGGCCGCCAGCAGGGCGACACTCCAGGTTGCGCCGTCGGATGCTCCGGCGCCGCCCAGGCAGGAGAAGACGGCGGCGGCGGCACCGGCGGCCGTGACCGTGCTGGCTGCGTTGTAGAGCAACTTCGACACGGCCTGGCGCTGCCAGGCGCAGACCAGCACCTCGCCCAGCACCGCCGCCGCCACGACCTCTGCTGGCGTCAGGTGGAGCAGCATGGCCACCACGACGGCATCGACCATCGTGACCCCGCAGGCATGGCGGCCCAGCTCCACATTCATGCGAACCGAGCCGACCAGGGCCACGGCCACGGCGAAGGGCGGCACCGCCCACGACAGGCCGTCGACCCGGCCGGTGGCCCACCCGGCCGCGCCCAGGAGGGCGGCCAAGCCGAGGTGCAGAACGGTGAGGATCAGGATCCGGCGTCGCATGGTGGGCATGGAGTGGAGCGGAAGGGGAGTCGGGAGCTCGCCGGCTAGCCGGACAGGGTCGCGGCCCAGCCGTCGCCGGAGGGATCGCCGGTCCAGCTCACGCCCGCCCAGCGGCTGCCGGCCCAGCGGGAGCCCGTCCAGGCGCTCCCCGCCCAGCGGGATCCTGCCCAGCGGCTGCCGGCCCAGCGGCTGCCTGCCCACACCTCATCGGCCCAGCGGCTGCCGGCCCAGCGGGAGCCCGTCCAGGCGCTCCCCGTCCAGCGGGATCCTGCCCATCGGCTGCCTGCCCACACCTCATCGGCCCACCGGCTTCCGGCCCAGCGGGAGCCCGACCAGGCGCTCCCCGCCCAGCGGGATCCTGCCCAGCGGCTGCCCGCCCAGCGGGCACCGGCGAACTCCTCGTCGGCCCAGCGGCTGCCGGTCCAGTGGTGGTCGGCCCAGCGGCTGCCCGCCCAGCGGGAGCCGGCCCAGCGGCTGCCCACCCATGCCTTGTGCGTCCAGCGGCTGCCGGCCCACGGCATGGCGTTGCCGAGCTGGCCGCCAAGGCCGTCGAAGGCGACGGGGTAGCGCTGCCACCACTGCTCGGGGGCCCCGGCCGGGACCAGGTCGGCGGCGGCCAGGTCCAAGGCCACGCCGGTCTGGCCCGGCAGGGCCCGGCCGGTGGCAACGAGGGCCGCCTTGTAGTCGTCCGGGGTGGCGGCCGCGTGGTGCTCGGTCAGCACTGCGACGGCGCCGCTGGTCATGGCCGTGGCCATGGACGTGCCCGTCCCGAGCAGGTACTGGCCGTCCACCACCGAGCCGGGGTGCTCGGCCACGACGGTCGAGCCGGGCGCGGCCAGAGAGACCACCGAGACACCGGGCGCCAGCAGCTCCGGCTTGGCGCCGTACCTGGTGGTCTGGCGACCGGACCAGTCCGGCACTGAGTCGTCGGCCGGGCCCCACGCCGTCCCGAGGTCCAGTGCCCCCACGGTGATGACCCAGGGGTCCCGGCCCGGCGAGGGCACCTCGTCGGCGTCGTTGCCAGCCGCGGCGACCACCGTGATGCCGGTGGCCCACGCCGCCTCGACCGCCGCCGACAGCGGGTCGGCCTGGTAGGCGTTCGACGGCACCGGGAAGGCGACCGACAGGTTCAGCACCCGTACGGCGTGCTCGTCGGCGTTGGTGACGACCCAGCCGATGGCGTCGAGCACCTTCGACAGCGTGGTGGCGCCGTCGGCGCCGGCCACCTTGACCGAGACGATGTGGGCTCCTGGCGCCACCCCGACGTGCCGCGTGGCACCAGAGGCGGACATGGTCCCGTCGCCGGCGATGAGACCAGCCATGAACGTGCCGTGCCCGTAGGTGTCGCGGCCGCTGCCCTCGCCGCTGAGATCGGGCCCGTGGACCACCCGGCCCCTCAGGTCCTCGACCTCGGTGACGCCGGTGTCCACCAAGGCCACGCCCACGCCGGCACCGGCATCGAGGTCCCAGTCCCCACCGGGGTTCACGGCCGCCAGCTGGTGGTCGGCAGCGGGCACCTCAGCCAGGTCCGTGCCGGCGACCTCCATGGGCACGTCGTCGGCCACCGAGAAGCCGGCCTGCTCCAGGGTGCGGACCTGAGCAGCGTCAAGCGTGGTCGCCACCCCGGCGATCAGACCCAACGCCGGCCCGGCGTCGGCGCCAGCCGCCGTCACCGCTTGCGCGGTCAGCTCGCTCGAGCCGCCACCCCAGACGACGACGGGCCGGGCCGGGGCTGTGATGCCACCCAGGTCGACGGCTGGCCCGGCCAGGCTCAGCGCCACCAGCGCCGTCACGGCAGCCAGCAACGCCGCGCCGCACCGGGGCCGGGAGGAGGTTCGCTCACCGAGAGTGGTCATGGAACTAGCCATCGGCGCCGGGACGGGCCGACCTTGAGCAACTTCGGGGGATTTCCTCGGCTGGCCAGGCCCCCGACCCGCTCGCACGGGACGAAACCCTCGATGCTCTCCAGCCCCGTGAAGAGGCCGCCGTGTCCCTCGCCTCGGTTCCTCTCGGGACGAGGAACCCCCGTGGCAGGCCTTTATGGTGGCGCCGGTCCGCCGATGAAGGGTGGGGGATGAGGAACGGATGACCGGGAGCGACCTCAGCCAGCGGGACGACGAGCGCCGCTTCCGGTTGCCCCTGGACTCGGCGCCCGACGCGATGGTGATCGTCGACGAGGACGGTACGATCGTGCTCGTCAACGCCCAGGTGGAGCGGATCTTCGGGTACGCCTGGGAGGAGCTGGTAGGCCAGCCGGTGGAGATCCTGGTCCCCGACCGGTTCCGGGACGTCCACCCCCAGCACAGGGCCAAGTACGGCACCGAGCCGCACACCCGGCCCATGGGCGCCGGGCTCGAGCTCTACGGCCGGCGCAAGGACGGCAGTGAGTTCCCGGTGGAGATATCGCTGAGCCCCTTGGAAACCGACGACGGCGTCTTCGTCTCCAGCGCCATCCGCGACATCACCGACCGGCGCCGGTCGGAGCAGATGTTCCGCGACCTCCTCGAGGCCGCCCCCGACGCCATGGTGATCGTCGACGCCATCGGCGACATCGTGCTCGTCAACGCCCAGGTGGAGCGGATCTTCGGGTACGCCCGGGAGGACCTGCTCGGCCAGCCCGTGGAGCTGTTGGTGCCGGACCGCTTCCGACCCGGCCACCCCGAGCACCGAGCCGACTACAACAACGAGCCCCACACCCGGCCCATGGGCGCCGGGCTCGAGCTCTACGGCCGGCGCAAGGACGGCACCGAGTTCCCGGTGGAGATCTCCCTGAGCCCACTCCAGACCGAGGATGGCCTGCTGGTGTCGAGCGCCATCCGCGACATCACCGAGCGGCGCCGCTCCGAGCAGGATGCGTCCCACTTCCGGGCCGTGGTGGAGTCGTCACACGACGCCATCGTGGGCAAGGATCTCGACGGCGTCATCACCAGCTGGAACGCCGGGGCCCAGCGCCTCTACGGCTATACCGCCGAGGAGGCGCGGGGTCGGTCCACCTCCATGCTCGTGCCAGCGGGGCTGGAGGACGACCTGCCCGACATTCTGCGCCGGGTCCGCTCGGGCGAGCGGGTTGACGACTACGAGACGGTGCGGATCCGCAAGGACGGCACCCAGGTCGACGTGTCGCTGACCGTGTCACCCATCCGCGACTCGTCCGGTGCAGTGGTGGGCGCTTCCACCATTGCGAGGGACATCGGGGCCCGGCTCCGTTACCAGAATCAGCTCCGCTTCCTGGCCGAGCACGACCCGCTCACCGGTGCCTGGAACCGCCGTCGCTTCGAACGCGAGGTGAGCGAGCAGATCGGTCGGGCCCGCCGCTACGGCGAGCAGGCGGCGGTGCTCATCATCGACCTGGACGGGTTCAAGGAGATCAACGACACCTACGGTCACCGGTCGGGCGACAAGGCCCTCAAAGCGGTGGCGGCCGCCCTGAAGAGTCGCCTGCGGGAGACCGATGTGGTGGCACGGGTCGGTGGCGACGAGTTCGCCGTCCTGCTTCCCTACGCCAACGCCGAGCAGGGGGCGACCATGGCCGCCGACCTGGCCCGGGTCATCGCCGAGTGCGCCATCGAGGTGGGCGGCCAGCACCTGTACCTGTCGGCCAGCATCGGCGCAGTGCACATCGACCGGCACACCTCCAGCGACGAGTCCATCCTCAGCGAGGCGGACCGGGCCATGTACCGGGAGAAGCGGCGCCGCAACGTGAGCTGAGCGGGCAGCTGGCCCGGTCAGCTGGGGGTCACCTCGTGCAGCTTGCCGCTGGCCACGTCGTAGACGAAGCCGCGCAGCGAGTCGATGTTGGGGACGAAGGGGCTGGCCTTGATGCGCTTCATGCTCTGACGGACGTCGTCCTCCAGGTCGGAGAAGGCCTCAAGGGCGAAGGGTGGCCGGATCCCGGTGTCCGACTCGATCTGGGCCTTCACCTCGTCGTCGGTGAAGGTGAGCATCCCGCAGTCGGTGTGATGGATGAGGACGATCTCCTCGGTGCCGAGAAGCCGCTGGGAGATGGTGAGGCTTCGGATGGCGTCGTCGGTGACGACGCCGCCGGCGTTGCGGATGACGTGGGCGTCACCCTCCTCTAGGCCCAGCGCCCGGGCCGGGTCGAGGCGGGCGTCCATGCAGGCCACCACCGCCACCTTGGTGGCGGGCGGAAGGGACAGGTCGCCCTTTGCGAACTGGGCAGCGTAGGCCTGGTTGTTGACCAGGAGCTCGTCGGTGGCACTCATGGGCGGTTCCTCCTCGTCGGTCCGGTGGGTGTAATCCTACGCCGAAACATGACCAAGTAGGTCATCTTTACTGGGAAG
>JBOGHQ010000479.1:0-5979 GCA_050744785.1 Acidimicrobiales bacterium
GGGGATCCCCCCGCAGAAAGTCGCCGGGCCGGCTCCGCCGGCCGGCGGCCTGAGCGCCGCCCGAAGGGCGGCACGACCAACTCGCCGAGCAAGCTCTGGTTGCGAGGTGGAACTAGAGGAACTCCACGTTGGGCGCCGCCGGCAGCCGGTGCCGGGTGTCGAGGACGTAGGACGCCGACGCCACCACGTCCTCGTAGTCGAAGCGGTCGTGGTCGACCAGCAGCACCACCGCGTCGGCGGCGGCCACCTCGTTGGGCGTGGCGTCCACCCGCACGACCCGCCCGTCGATGCGGTCGTCCTGCACGTGGGGGTCGGCCACCCGCACCTCGGCGCCGAGGGCCAGCAGGCGGTCCACGACGACCGCAGCTGGCGACTCGCGGGCGTCGCCGGTGTTGCGCTTGTAGGACAGCCCGAGCACCAGTACCCGGCTGCCGTTCAGGGCCAGCTTGCGCCGGTTGAGGGCGGCCAGCAGGCGGCGGGCGACGTAGTCCGGCATGTGGTCGTTGACGTCGTTGGCCAGCTCCACGAACCGGAAGCTCTGCCCCAGCCGGCGGCGGACCCGCCACGACAGGTAGCTCGGGTCGATGGGCAGGCAGTGGCCGCCCACACCGGGCCCGGGCTCGAAGCGGAGATAGCCGAAGGGCTTGGTGGCGGCGGCGTCGATGGCCTCCCACACGTCGATCCCGAGGTCGCTGGCGAACATGGCCAGCTCGTTGACCAGGGCGATGTTGACGTGCCGGAAGGTGTTCTCCAGCAGCTTGGTGAGCTCGGCCTCCTTGGGGCCCGACACCGCCACCGTCCGCTCCACGAGCGTGTCGTAGAACCCCTGCACGGCCTCCCGGGAGCCGGCGTCGATCCCCGAGACCACCTTGGGGGTGTTCACCAAACCCCACGTGGCATTGCCGGGGTCGATGCGCTCGGGGCTGTAGCCCAGGTGGAACCCGTCCCCCGCCACCAGGCCGGACCCCTGCTCCAGCAGGGGCGCCAGCAGCTCCTCGGTGGTGCCGGGGTAGGTGGTGGACTCCAGCACCACGGTCGCCCCCGGCCGCAGGTAGGACGCCAGGGTCTGGGCCGAGACCTCGATGTGGGAGAGGTCGGGAACGCCGTCGCGAAGCGGCGTGGGGACGGTGATCACGGCCACGTCGAAGCCGGCCAGATCCTCCGGGTCGGCGGTGGGCCGGTACCGGCCCGACTCGAGGGCGGCGGCCACCACCGAGCCCGGCACGTCCTCCACGTACGACTCCCCCGCCGCCAATCGCTTGGCCCGCACCGGGTCCACCTCGAAGCCCACCACGTCGTGGCCCACCTCCACGGCCCGCATGGCCAGCGGCAGCCCCACGTAGCCCTGCCCCACCACCACCACGCGCCTGGCCGAGGTCATCCGCCCATGCTTGCAGACCGCGGCGGGCGAGCCATCCCCAGGCCGGCTGCCGCCGTCAGGCCTTCTTGCGGCGCTGCTTCTCGGCGAACATCACGTCGTCGGCCTCGGCCCACGCGTCGGCCATGCCCGACGCGGCGCGCTTGCAGGCCCCGCCCACCGAGGCCGACACGCCCTCCTCGTCGAGGGCGGCCCGCAGGCGGGACAGCAGCACGTTCAGCTGGGGCTCCTCGCAGTTGATGGCCAGCACCGCGAACTCGTCGCCGCCCGTGCGGGCCACCACGTCGCTCTCCCGGCTGGTATCGCGGATGATGCGCCCCACCACCTGGAGGAGCAGGTCGCCGTGCAGGTGGCCCTGGGCGTCGTTGATCTCCTTGAGCTCGTCCAGGTCGATGACGATGATCGCGGCCGTGCCGCCGTAGCGGCGCTGGCGGCGCTCCTCCGACTCGAGGGCCCGGTCCCAGGCCCGCCGGTTGTGCAGCCCGGTGAGGGCGTCGCGGAGCGCCTCCTCCTCGATCTGGCGGGCCCGCCGGGCCTCGGCGTCGGCGCGCGCCGCCTGGGCGTCGGCCTCCCACTCGGCCGAGGCCACCGCGCTGAGCAGCTCACCCAGGCGCTGGGCCCGGACCAGGTCCCGGCTGCCGTCGGCCAGGCGGTCCGGGCCCACACCGCACAGGGCGCCGAAGGTGGCGCCGTCGGGCAGCTCCACGGGCACGACGACATCGGCGTCGGGGTCGGGCGTGATGCGGTCGCCCACCGCCATCGCGGTGCCGTTGCCGGCCGCGCACACGACCACCAGCTCGTCGCCCTCGGCCCGCCCGACCACCCACGCCAGCCCCTCGACGTGCTCCGCGGCGTCCTCGACCACGGCCGCGGCCACCCTGCGAAAGCGCGCCGAGATCGGGCTTCGCCGGCTGGTTGTGCTCACACCACCCCTCCCGGCCGAAGACTAACGACTCAGTCGTCGTCGAGCCGGAGGGCCGACACGAACGCTTCTTGCGGCACCTCCACCCGCCCGATGTTCTTCATGCGCTTCTTTCCCTCTTTCTGGCGCTCCAGCAGCTTCCGCTTGCGGGTGATGTCGCCGCCGTAGCACTTTGCCAGCACATCCTTTCTCTTGGCCTTCACCGTCTGGCGGGCGATGAACCGTCCCCCGATGGCGGCCTGGATGGGGACGTCGAACAGCTGGCGGGGGATGAGCTCGCGCAGCTTCTCGCACATGCGCCGGCCGTAGTCCTGGGCCTTCGACCGGTGGATGATGCTGGAGAAGGCATCCACCGGCAGGCCGTTGAGGAGAATGTCGATCTTGACGAGGTCGGAGGCCTCGTAGCCGGCCGGCTCGTAATCGAGGCTGGCGTAGCCCTTGGTGCGGCTCTTGAGCTGGTCGAAGAAGTCGACCACCACCTCGGCCAGGGGCACCCGGTACACCAGCTCGAGGCGCTCGGGCGAGAGGTACTCCATCTTCACCATCTCCCCCCGCCGGCTCTGGCACAGGTCCATCACCGTGCCCGTGTACTCCGCGGGCAGCAGGACGGTGGTGGTGAGGAAGGGCTCCTCGATGCCCTCGACCTGGTTGGCGGCCGGCATGGCGCTGGGGTTGTCGACCTCGACCACGGCGCCGCCTGCGAGGTGGGCCAGGTAGGCCACGCTCGGGGCGGTGGCGATGAGGGCCAGGTCGAACTCCCGCTCCAGTCGCTCCCGGACGATCTCCATGTGCAGCAGTCCGAGGAACCCACACCGGAACCCGAAGCCCAATGCGCCCGACGTCTCGGGCTCGTAGGTGAAGCTCGAGTCGTTGAGCCGCAGCTTCTCCAGGGCGTCGCGCAGGTCGGCGAAGTCGTCGCCCTCCACCGGGAACAGCCCGCAGAACACCATGGGCTTGGGGTCCCGGTAGCCGGGGAGCGGCTCGGTGGCGCCGCCGCTGGCGGTGGTGACCGTCTCGCCGGAACGGGCCTCGCCCACGTCCTTGTTGCCGGCGATGAGGTAGCCCACCTCCCCCGGGCCCAGGCTGGCCACCGGCGTGATGGCCGGCGACCGGATGCCGATCTCCTCGGCGTCGTGGGTGGCGCCGGCCTGGAGGAAGCGCAGGCGCTGGCCCACGCTGAGCGTGCCGTCCACGACCCGGACTGCGCTCACCACGCCGCGGTACTGGTCGTAGGAGGAGTCGAAGATGAGGCCCCGCAGGGGTGCGTCGGCGTCACCCGACGGGGCCGGGATCCGCTCCACCACCGCGTCGAGCAGCTCGGGCACCCCGGCGCCGGTCTTGGCGCTGATGCGCAGGATCGACTCGGCCGGGATGCCCAGCACGTTCTCGATCTCGGCTGCGTAGCGGTCCGGGTCGGCGGCCGGGAGGTCGAGCTTGTTGAGGGCGGCCACGATGTCGAGGTCGTGCTCGAGGGCCAGGTAGCAGTTGGCCAGGGTCTGCGCCTCGATGCCCTGGGCCGCGTCCACGAGCAGCACCACGCCCTCGCAGGCGGCCAGGCTGCGGCTGACCTCGTAGCCGAAGTCGACGTGCCCCGGGGTGTCGATGAGCTGGATCACGTGGTCCTTCCACCCCACCCGCACGTTCTGGGCCTTGATGGTGATGCCCCGCTCCCGCTCCAGGTCCATGGAGTCCAGGAACTGCTCCCGCATCTCCCGTGGGTCCACGGCGTTGGTGAGCTCCAGGATGCGGTCGGACAGCGTCGACTTGCCGTGGTCGATGTGGGCCACGATGCAGATGTTCCGAATTGCCCGAAGGTCGGTGACGGCCATGTCCTGGCCATCGTACGGGTCGGTGGGGGTGACTAGCCCGGGGCGGGCCTGTCCACCGTCGTCCCGATTGTGACCTGGCCCGTACCGGCCGTTCCGACCGAGCGTGGCCGGTCAGGCCACGCCGGGCACTGTGAGTGCGATTAAGGCTCACGTCTCGTAGTTGCCCAAACGCCATCCGTGGCAGACGGGCTAGGTGACGTTGGTCACTTCGTGCTATGGCCAAACCGCGGCCAGGTCCCGATAGTGAGCGTGTCGGGGCCCAAGGGCTTGGGCCCCCGGGGAGGGGTGGGCTGGATGACCATCGCCGTGTCGCCGTTCTGGATCGGGTCGCAGCGGGCTGGGCGCGCACTGGCGCTGCTGGTCGTGTCGGTGCTGCTGGTGGCCGCGCTGGGCGCGGCCGTCGACCTCGGGAGCGGGAGCTCCGCTCGCCCCGCCGCCGCCGGCGACGCCGTGCAGGGGGCCGGAAGGGCCCCCGTGAAGGTCGTGGTCCAGGCTCGTGGGGCCGGCGCCCAGGCCGCCGCCGCCGCCGTGGGGCAGGCCGGTGGGCAGGTGACCCGGGACCTCCCCATCGTGGAGGGCGTGGCCGCCACCGTGCCGGCCGGCGCCGTGGCGTCGCTGTCGTCGACGCCCGGCCTCATCGTGACGCCCGACCGCCAGGTCACGGTGCAGGGCGGCGGGACGTCCACCTCCGCCGATTCGAAGTTCCGGAAGGTCACCGGGGCCGACGACCTCAACGCCGCCGGGCACACCGGTGCCGGCGTCACCGTCGCCCTGATCGACACCGGCGTCAGCTCCGTGCCCGACCTGGTCGGGAAGCTGCTGTCGGTGCGCGACGACGTCACCGGCGCCATGAAGGACTGCGTCAACCTCTCCGGCGAGCCCGGCTGCAACGACAGCTACGGTCACGGCACGTTCATGGCCGGCATCATCGCCGGCAGCGGCGCCAACTCGGGCGGCACCTACCAGGGCATGGCGCCCGGCGCCCGCATCGTCTCCGTCAAGATCGCCGGCAAGGACGGCGCCGCCGACGTCTCCACCGTCCTGGCCGCCGTCCAGTGGGTCGTCTCGTTCCGGGAGCAGTACGGGATCAAGGTCCTGAACCTGTCGCTCGGCACCGACTCCACCCAGAGCTACCGGGTCGACCCCCTCAACTACGCCGTCGAGCGGGCGTGGGACTCCGGCATCGCCGTGGTGGTGGCCGCCGCCAACCTCGGCCCGGGCGCCGGCACCGTCTCCAAGCCCGGCGACGACCCCTTCGTCATCACCGTGGGCGCCATCGACGACCGCGGCACGCCGGGCCTGGGTGACGACCACCTCCCCAACTTCTCCTCCCGCGGCCCCACCGCCGCCGACGGGCTCACCAAGCCCGACATCGTGGCGCCGGGTGCCCACATCGTGTCGCTGGACGCTCCGGGGAGCACCATCGCCACCAACGTCCCCACGGCCATGACGGCCGGCTACCGCAAGGGCAACGGCACCTCGATGGCGGCGGCGGTGACGTCGGGCGCGGCCGCCCTCCTCCTCGACGCCGACCCCTCCATGACACCGGACCGCCTGAAGTACGCCCTCACGGCCACGGCCGGGCCCACCGCCTCCGAGGACCCCAACGAGGTCGGCGCCGGCGTGCTGCAGGCGGCTGACGCGCTGTCGGCGCCGGCCGGCGTGGCCAACCAGGGCCTGGAGCGCTCCAACGGCATGGGCAGCCTGGACGCCAGCCGGGGCACCGTGCGGGTCCGCACGGTCACCACCGACGGGCTGCTGGGCACCGTGCTCGGGACCGTGATCTCCGGCTCCTACACGGCCCAGCTGCTGCTGTGGGACCCGATCGGCTTCACCACCGGCATCTGGGC
>JBOGHQ010000480.1:0-3155 GCA_050744785.1 Acidimicrobiales bacterium
GTGAAGATCTCCTGGGGCTTCGGCAGCTCATCGAAGCGGAGCTCCGACGACTCGGCCAGCTCCTCCTCGATGATGTCGTTGCAGAGATCGATGCACTCGTCGCAGATGTAGACGCCGGGACCGGCGATCAGCTTCTTGACCTGCTTCTGCGACTTGCCGCAGAAGCTGCACTTGACGAGATCACCGCCATCTCCGAACTTGGCCACGCCGCGCTTCCCCCCTGCTCAGCTCACGCCGGCTGCTTGCGGCACGTCCGCCAGCTCCCGGGTCGTGATCACCTCGTCAATGATGCCGTACTGGCAGGCCTCTGCCGCGCTCATGATGAAGTCGCGGTCGGTGTCGACCTTGATGCGTTCCACGGCTTGGCCGGTGTCCAGGGCGATCATCTCGTTCAGGAGGTCCCGCATGCGGATGATCTCCTTGGCCTGGATCTCGATGTCGGCCGCCTGCCCGGCGGCGCCGCCGTAGGGCTGGTGCAGCAGGATCCGGGCGTGGGGCAGGGCGTAGCGCATACCCTTGGTGCCGGCGGCCAGCAGCACGGCCGCCGCCGAGGCGGCCTGGCCGTAGCAGAAGGTCGAGATGTTGGGCTTGATGTACTTCATGGTGTCGTAGATCGCGAACAGGGCGGTGATGTCCCCGCCCGGCGAGTTGATGTAGAGGTCGATCTTCTTGTCGGGGTTCTCGGCCTCAAGGAAGAGCATCTGGGCGCACACCAGGTTGGCGATGGTGTCGTCGATCGGCGTGCCCAGGAAGATGATGTTCTCCTTGAGCAGGCGGGAGTACAGGTCGTAGGCCCGCTCACCTCGGTTGCTCGACTCCACCACGGTGGGAACGAGGTAGTTGTACACGGGCTGGATCACTGTTCGGTCTCCGCTTCCTCTGCGCCGGAGGTGGCCGGTGGACCGAGCGACAGGAGTGCCCGGTCGACCGGATGGCCCTCCTCGTCGACGATCTCCACGTGCTCCACGAGCCACTCGAGAGCCTTGGCCTTGCGCACATCCGAGCGTACCGTAGCCATGGCCTCTTGCCGTTCGAGCTGCCGCCGCACGTCGGCCGGCTTGAGCGACATGCGCTCGGCCAGCCGCTCGATCTCTTTGTCGACGTCCTCCTCGGTGACCACGATCTCCTCGGCGTCGGCCAGCGCCCGCAGGGCCATGTCGGCCTTGACGGCCTGGACGGCCTCGGCCCGCAGCGTGGCCACGAACTCCTCCTCGCTCAGGCCGCTGACCTGCATGTACTGCTCCAGGGTGGCGCCCCGGGAACCCAGCCGGCGTCCCAGGTCCTCCACCCGGCGCTCCAGCTCGGGCCGCACCAGCGGCTCGGGGACCTCGTCGTCGACCAGCTCGACGACGGCCTTGATGGTCTCCTCCTGGACGGCCAGGGTGGCCTGGATGCGCCGGCCGGCGCTGACCCGCTCCAGGATGTCGGCCCGCAGCTCCTCCACGGTGTCGAACTCGGACGCCTCGCCGGCCCACTCGTCGGTGATCTCGGGCAGCACCTTCTCCTTGACGTCCTTCACCAGCACCTGGAACGTCACGGGCCCCTCGTCGCCCACGGTGGCGGTGAACCTCAAGATGTCGCCCACCTTGGCGCCGGCCAGGTGCTCGTCCAGCTCCGGCACCACGATCCCGCTGCCCACCTCGTAGAGGTAGTCGTCGGTGGTGAGGCCGGCCACCACCTCGCCGTCCCGCTCGCCCTTGATGTCGACGAAGACGTTGTCGCCGGTGAGGGCGGGCCGGGTGACCGAGCGCAGCTCCGCCGACTGGTCGCGGAGCCGGTCGATGTGGCGGTCCACCTCGGCCTCGCCGGCCAGAGGCGAAGGGACGGTGACCCGCAGCCCGCTGTAGCCGACGAGGTTGATCTGGGGCCGGATCTCCACCACCGCATCGAAGGCCACCGGCCCCTGCTCCTGGCCGGCGGTGATGTCGATCTCGGGGGCGGCGATGGGATCCACGTCGGCCTCCCGCAGGGCCCGGGCGTAGAACTCGGGGAGCGACTCCCGCAAGGCCTCCTGGCGGGCCACGCCGGGGCCGAGGCGAGCCTCGATCAGGCGCCGGGGCGCCTTGCCGGGCCGGAAGCCCGGCACTCGGATCTCCCTGGCGATGCGCCGCACGGCAGCGTCGACCGCCCTCTCCACCTCCTGCTCATCGACCTCGACGGAGAGCTTGACCTTGTTGCCCTCGAGGGGCTCGACGACGGCTTTCATCTGGGGCCGCAGTCTACGTCGACCTCCCGCCCGCTCCGGCTCGTACAATGGGGGTGCCGGCTACCTCCGCGCACCCGGGCCCCCGTGTCGTCCCTTTCCCGGGGACCTGGACTCGTATGGGTGGACGGTCGCCAACCCCGGCGGCGGCCGGTCCCCGGTCCCGCCGGGGCAGCGCGCCGGGGCACCAGGTCAGCTCCCCATGGAGGCCAGCCAGCGCAGCGCCTTGATGCCGGGCAGGAAGAAGTACCCGCCACCCCTGGTGGTGACCAGCTGGGGTACCCCCTCGAGCCGGCGCCGCACCGGCTTGGCCGGCAGCGTGGCCACGCCGCCTCCCTCCCGCTGGCGCCCGACCACCGGGTCCACCTCGCCGCACAGGCCGGCGAAGAACCCGTTGTCGAGCCAGGTGTGCTGCACGAACTCGAACTGGCGTTCCACGTCGGTGTTGAGGCAGAGGAACAGCAGGCCCCGCTCGGCCTGCTCCTCCTCGGCGGTCGGGACCTCGGGCAGCAGCTCCCCGTACGGCCGGCCTCTGCGCAGGATGCGGTGGTTCATCGTCGACCGCAGGGCCTTGTCCGGGTTGGAGGTGGACGAGTCCCTGGGGTTGGAGCGCCGCACGTGGGCACCCGGCGGGCACCGGAAACCGGCCTGGTCCTCCTCGTGGTAGCCGAAGGCGTTCTCGCCCGGGTGGCCGGGATCGGCGTCGGCGTACACCGCCACCGGTGCCCCGCTGGCCCAGCGGCCCACCATCTTGGCGCCCACCTGCTCGGGGTTGAGGGCGGGCCCCCGGGCCGCGCTGGCCTCACTGGCCTCGGCCACGAAGCGGCGGAAGGCGGGCACGTCCTGGGCCAGCTGCCGGAACACCATGAAGGTCCCGTTGTGGCCCAGGTGGCGCCGGCCTCGCGCCCACGTGGCGGCGGGCAGGGCGCCGGCCCCCGGGGCGCTGGCGGCC
>JBOGHQ010000481.1:0-3925 GCA_050744785.1 Acidimicrobiales bacterium
ATCTTGGTGTTGCGATGATGGTGCTCGCCCAGGCGGGCACGCAGACGGCGGAGGACACGGCGGCCTGCGGGCCGGCCGACGAGGCGAGCTCGGTGTGTCTGGCGGTGTTCCGGGCCACGGAGAACCGGTTCCTCGCCGTGATGGCTGACACGCTGATCGTGAAACCGGCCAAGGTGCTGCTCATCCTGGTGCTCGCCTACGTGGTCAACCGGCTCATCGGGCGGGCCGTCAAGCGCTTCGTCAAGGGCGTGAAGGGCGAGAACATCCAGCGCCGCTTCGGGTCGCTCCGAGAGCACGCCCCAAGCGCGCTGATCACCACGGGCGACAACGCCGCCAGCGGTCGGGCATCCAAGCGGGCGGAGACCATCGGCGACCTCATCCGCAGCATCAGCGGCTTCGCGGTGTGGACGGTCGCCGTGCTCATGGTGCTGTCGGAGCTGGGCCTCAACCTCGGCCCGCTCATCGCCGGAGCGGGGATCGTCGGTGTGGCCCTCGGCTTCGGCGCCCAGAACCTGGTGCGGGACTTCATCTCCGGGATCTTCATGCTGGCCGAGGACCAGTACGGCGTGGGCGACGTGATCGACGTGGGCCCGGCCACGGGGCGGGTCGAGGGCGTGAGCCTGCGCACCACCCGTCTCCGCGACCTCAACGGCACGGTGTGGCACGTGCCCAACGGCGAGATCCAGCGGGTCGGCAACAAGTCGCAGCAGTGGGCCCGAGCCGTGGTGGACGTGGACGTGGCCTACGACACCGACATCAAGCGGGCCACCGGGGTCATCAAGGCGACGGCCGACGCCATGTGGCGGGACGAGACGTCGCCCAGCATGATGATCGAGGAGCCCGAGGTGCTGGGCGTGGAGAACCTGGGCGCCGACGGCATCGCCATCCGCCTGATGGTCAAGACCGCCCCCGACGCCCAGCTGGCCGTGGCCCGGGAGCTGCGGGCCCGGATCAAGCGGGCCTTCGACGCCGAAGGGATCGAGATCCCCTTCCCACAGCGCACCGTGTGGCACCGGGTGGACGAGGGAACCACCGTCGTCCCGGCCGCCATGGCCGTGACGGGCGCGGGCCGCAGCGACACCAGCGACGAGGGCGGCTAGCCGCCGGCGGAACGCCTGCCGAGTTCGCAGGAGCCCCACAGCGTTCTCACAGGAACGCAAGGGCACAATGTGACCATGAAGGTGGCATCGGTGCCGACGGCGTCCAGCGACGGCCGGACCAGCCGCATCCTGGTCGTGGACGACGAGGACAACATCACCTTCCTGCTCGACGCCGCCCTGCGGCACTTCGGCTTCGACGTCCGGGTGGCGGGCAACGGGCGCGACGCCCTCAAGGAGGTGGAGCAGTTCGCCCCCGACGTGGTGCTGCTCGACGTCATGCTGCCCGACCTCGACGGCTTCGAGATCGTGCGCCGGATGCGCACCAACGGCACCAAGGTGCCGGTGCTCTTCCTCACCGCCCGCGACGCGGTGGAGGACAAGGTCCGGGGCCTCACCCTCGGCGGCGACGACTACGTCACCAAGCCCTTCAGCCTGGAGGAGGTGGTGGCCCGCATCCAGGTGATCCTGCGCCGCCAGGGCATGTCCACCGGCTCGTCCCGCCTCCAGCTGGCCGACCTGGAGATGGACGACGACGCCCACGTGGTGCGCCGGGCCGGCAGGGTCGTCGACCTGTCACCCACCGAGTACAAGCTGCTGCGCTTCCTGCTGGTCAACGCCGGCCGGGTGCTGTCCCGCCACCAGATCCTCGACCACGTCTGGCAGTACGACTTCGGGGGCCACGCCACCGTGGTGGAGACCTACATCAGCTACCTGCGCAAGAAGATCGACTTCGCCACGCCGGCGCTGATCCACACCGTGCGCGGCGTGGGCTACACGCTGCGCGTGGCATAGATGTCGCTGCGCCGGCGCATCCTGCTCGGCTTCCTCCTCGTGGCCGCCGTCCTGGTCGGCACCAACCTCCTCCTGGCCGGTACCGTCCACTCCTTCCTGCTCGACCGCCTCGACCGCCAGCTGGTGGAGGCCGTCGACCCGCTCTCCCACCAGCCCTTCGCCCGCGGCGACCGGGGCCGGGGGCCGGGCGGCCCGCCGCCGGAGCAGGAGCAGGAGGGGGAGGAGACCTTCACCGAGTACTTCGTGGCGGTGGGCTACGTCGACTCCGACACCTTCCGCTCGTACAGTTCCGCCCTCGACCGGGAGGACCTCCCGCCCCCTGAGCTGAACCGGCGGAAGCTGTTCGAGCACCTGGCCGAGGAACGCGAGCCCCTGCGCCCCTACACGGCGCCGGCCGAGTCGGGCGACGGGTCGTGGCGGCTGGTGGCCCAGCTGGACCGGGACGGCCGGGTGACGGTGGTCGGCACCAGCCTGGACGAGCTGGAAGCCACCCGCGACCGCATCCGGCTGCTCCAGACGACCGGCACCGGCGCCGTGCTGGTGGCCCTGGGCCTGGCGTCGTGGTGGATGCTGCGCCTGGGCGTCCACCCCGTCGAGGGCATGGCCCAGACGGCCGACGCCATCGCCGCCGGCGACCTGTCCCGGCGGGTGGAGCACCCCGACGTGCGCACCGAGGCGGGCCGCCTCGGGGCCGCCTTCAACGCCATGCTGGCCCGCATCGAGGACGCCTTCCGGGCCCGGGAGGCCTCCGAGGCCCGGCTGCGGCGCTTCGCGGCCGACGCCTCCCACGAGCTGCGCACGCCCCTCACCACGATCCGGGGCTACGCCGAGCTCTACCGGGCCGGCGGGTTGCGGGGCGAGGCGGAGCTGGACGACGCCATGCGGCGCATGGAGCAGGAGGCCCACCGCATGGGCGGCCTGGTGGAGGACCTGCTCCTCCTGGCCCGCCTCGACCAGCGCCGGCCCCTTGAACAGTCGGCGGTGCGGCTGGACCAGCTCGCGGCCGACGCCGTCCGCGACGCCCGGGCAGTGGAGCCGGACCGGCCCATCGAGGTGGCCACCCGGCCGGTGGTCGTCCCGGGCGACGAGATGCGGCTCCGCCAGGTGGTGGGCAACCTCCTCGCCAACGCCCGCGTCCACACGCCAGCCGGCACCCCGGTAGCGGTGTCCGTGGAGGCCGGCGCCGGGGACGGAGCGGGCGCCGGCGAGGGGATGGCCCGGCTGGTGGTGTCCGACGCCGGCCCGGGGATGGAGCCGGACGTGGCAGCCAAGGTCTTCGAGCGCTTCTACCGGGCCGACGCCTCCCGGGCCCGCGCCAGGGCCGCGGGCGGCACCGGGCTGGGCCTGTCCATCGTGGCCGCCATCGCCGAGGCCCACGGTGGCCGGGCCACGGTGGACTCCGAGGTGGGGCGGGGGAGCCGCTTCGTGGTGGAGCTGCCGTTGCGGGCGCCCGACGGCGCCGCGCCCAGCGAGGGCGGCGACGGCGACGGCGACGGCCCGCCCGGCGCACCGGGACCTGGCTCGGGCGACGGCCCCCCCGAGGTCCTGGCCGACGCCGGCGAGGGCACCTGGGTCATGCCGGCCGGCACCGCCACCGATGAGGATGATCCGGCCGGCCTGGCGCCCACCGGCGATCCCGACGAGCCGCCGTCCCCGGCCCCCACGCCGAGAACCCCATCAACTCCCTAACCCGCTCACAGGCGATTCCCAGGTTGGCTGCCCATCATGGGCACCATGGACATCCCGCCCTCGAGCCCGGCACGCGGCAAGAGCGTCGACACCCTCGACGAGGGGCCGCTGGAGCCCTTCGAGCCCATGCCCCGCGACAGCGACAGCGATGGTGATGGCGACGGCGGCCGTCCCGCGTCGCCTCGCTACGAGCAGGACGCGCCGCCCATCGGTCCGTCCCTGCCCTTGCTGGGCAGTACCGACCGCTGGGCTTACGCCGCGCCCAGCACCGCTCCAGATCGCGCCGCCGCCACCGGCGCACGGCCCCCCGCCGGCGACCCCTTCCGCCGGCACCCGGGCCCGGA
>JBOGHQ010000482.1:0-2597 GCA_050744785.1 Acidimicrobiales bacterium
GGCCGGCTCGGCCCGTGCCGGCCAGGTGGCCGACCGGGCGTCGCCCGCCTGGGGCCTGGCGGCACGCGGCGCCATGGTGGAGGCGGGCGGCCCGCCTCTGACCGGGACCGACCTGGACGCCAAGGACGAGCTGTGGACCGACCTGGCGCCCAAGCTCTACGCCCAGGCGGTGGCGGGCCAGTGGGACCCCAACCAGGCCGTGGACTGGGACGCCGAGTTCGACCTGGCGCCGGAGGTGGAGCGGGCCGTGGTCCAGGTCATGACCTACCTGGTGGAGAACGAGCAGGCCGCTCTGATGGTGCCGGCCCGGTTCCTCGGCCGGGTCCACCCCCACTACCGCGAGGTCATGCAGTTCCTGGCCGTCCAGGTGGCGGACGAGGCCCGCCACGCCGAGGTCTTCACCCGCCGGGCCCTGCTGCGCGGCGACCAGCTCGGCGTGTCCGGCGCCGGTGGGCGGGCCTCCCTGCAGACCCTCCTGGAGGAGCCGGACTTCTCCTTGGCGTCGTTCCTGCTGTCGGTGCTCGGGGAGGGGACGTTCCTCAACCTGCTCTCGTTCCTCGAGCGCCACGCCCCCGACCCTGTCACCCGCCAGGTCTCCCGGCTGGCCCTCCAGGACGAGGCCCGCCACGTGGCCTTCGGCCAGGGCCACCTCGAGCACCGGGTCACCAGCGAGCCGCGGTTGCGCGACCGCCTGCGGGCGGCGGCCGAGCGCCGCCACGGCGCCCTCCGGGACACCGCCGGGCTGGCCCCCGACGTGTTCGACGCCCTGGTGGTGCTGGCCGCCGGCGAGTGGACGCCCGAGGCCGTGGGGCGGGGGTGGGACCGGGTCCAGCAGCTGCAGGCCGAGATGGACGAGGGGCGTCAGCGCCGGCTGGTGCGGCTGGGCTTCACGGGCCGCGAGGCGGCCGACCTCTCGGCGCTGCACACGCGGAACTTCATGTAGCGGTCGCTACGCGTGGGACCGGAGGCGGCCCACCAGGCGGCTGACGGCGGCGACGAGCAGCATCAGCGTGGCCGCGGCCATCACCACGAAGGCGAACCAGGCCACCCAGTTGATGATGGGGATGTCGAACTCCCCGCCGTGGCGCTCCCCGGCGGTGAGGTCGGAGAGCCATTTCAAGGCGGCGGTGATCACCACGGAGCCAATGATCCAGAGGCCGAGATGGTCCTTCTCCTCTGCCACCAACATCCCCTCCACCGGTGTCGCACCCGAGCGTCGTCCGGAGTGCGACCGGGCGGCAATGGTGGTGGCCTGCATCTGGCACCGTGCTACCACCCCCACGGGGGCCGCCTCCGTACTCCATGATGTGACGATCTTCACACTCGAGGGACCGGCATGCCGACCGCCGCAGTGAACGGGGCCCATCTCTTCTATGAGGAGGTGGGCAAGGGGCCAACCTGCCTGGTGGCCCACGGCTGGCTGGGCAGCGACCACACCTACCTGCGTCCCGGCCTGGACCTCTTGCACCGGCACCTGCGCCTCGTGTACTACGACCATCGGGCCCACGGGCGGTCGGGCGGTGGGGGGTCGGGGCTGCTCACGGTGGAGCAGCTCGCCGACGACGCCGTCGCCCTGGGAGCCCACCTGGGGCCCGGCCCGGTGCTGCTGCTGGGCCACCACCACGGCGCGGCGGTGGCCCAGGAGGCGGCCATCCGCCATCCGGGCCAGGTGTCGGGGCTCGTCCTGGTGGGTGGCTCACCGGGGGAGCTGGGCAAGCACGAGAGCCTGGCCGATCTCCTCGACACGCCGCCGGTGCCACCCGAGGTGGAGGTCGTCCAGCGGGTGCCACCCGGCACCGACGAGGAATGGGCCGCCACCATGCACGCCCTGGCCGGGTTCTTCTTCCACCGGGTCGGCACGGCGGAGCGGGAGGCGCCGTTCGCCCGGGCCGTGTGCCGGGCCGAGGCCGCCGCCGCGGCCATGATGTCCCTGGGCTGGTGGAGCTGCGTGGACCGGCTCTCCTCGGCCCCGGCCCCGGCCCTGGTGCTGGTGGGCCGCCACGACGTGTTCCACCCGCCCTACCAGTCGGAGCGCATCGCCCGCCACCTGCCGGGCGCCACGCTGCGGGTGCTGGACGACTGCGCCCACCTGCCCTGGGTGGAGGCGCCGGACGCCGTCGTCGAGGCGGTGACCGGCTGGCTGCCGACCGTGCGCCCGTGACTCCCCTCGCCGGGCGCTTCAGGCGCTCCGGGGCGACGAGGTTCGCCACACGGACGGCATGGCCGCCACGACGCCGGCCGTCAGCGACGGGGCCAGGACCAGCAGCCCGGCGGCGGGGAGCCGGAACATCAGCAGCCAGGCGCCGACGAGAGTGCCGCCGGTGGCCACCACTCCCAGGTCGAGGCGAGCCGACCCGTCCCAGGCCAGAAGGCGCCGGGCAACCGAGCCCATCCACCACACCAGCGAGCAGCCCATGCCCAGTCCGCTGATCGCCACGGGGCCCACGATCACGCCCAGCATGAACAGCAGGTCATCGGTGCACACGACCCAGGCCCAGTAGGCGAGGAAGCCCAAGCCGGCAACGAGCAGGGCGATCTGCACGGCGAGCGCCCCGGCTCCTACCGCCAGCCACACCGTGGGGTCGATGGGCTCCTCC
>JBOGHQ010000483.1:0-3087 GCA_050744785.1 Acidimicrobiales bacterium
GCCTGGCGCCGCGCAGGGCAGCCGCCGATCCGGCGCGGCCGGTCGGCGACCTGAGCGCCGCCCCCAGGGCGGCACCACCGAGCTCGCCGAGCAACCTCCGGTTGCGAAGGCGATCACAGGTCGAGGAGCCCGGCGGGCGGGTCCACCACCACCCGCCCCGGCTCCGAGGCGACCACGAAGCGCAGCGGCACCAGACCGCCGCCGTCCAGCACGAGCAGGTCGCTGGCCGGGTTGGCCTCGACGGCGGTGACCGTGCCCAGGGCGGCCCCGCCCACGTCGACCACGTCCGAGCCCACCAGATCGTGCACCCACAGCTCGGCGGCGTCCTCGATGGGCTCGGCCGACAGGACCGCCCCGCGCAGCGCGTCGGCCCCCCCCCGGTCGGCCACGCCGGCGAACGCGACGATCCAGCGGTGCTGGTGGGGCGAGGCCCGCACCACCTCCATGACGCCCTCCGGGCCGAACAGCTGGGTACCCGGGGCCAGCCGCTCGGTGCGGTTGGTGGTGAGCTCCACCACGACCTCGCCCCGCAGGCCGTGGGGCTTGACGACCCGGCCCACCTCCAGCCGGGCCGGCGCCGGCGGCTCAGTCGACGATGTCGACGCTGGCCTCCACGCCCTCCCGGGCGCCGGCGGCCCGCACCACGGCGCGGATGGCCTGGGCCACCCTCCCCCGCTTCCCGATGATCTTGCCCATGTCCTCAGGGGCCACGTGGAGGCGCAGCTCCACCCGGTTGCCGCGCTCGTCGGCCTCCACCACCACGGCGTCGGGCTCGTCGACGATCTGGCGGGCGATGTAGGTCACCACGTCACGGGGGATGGCGCCCAGGACCCTATTGCCGGCGTCGTCGTCCACGTCGTCCACGTCGTCCAGGTCGTCCTCGCCGTCGAGATCGTCCCCGAGGTCGTCATCCAGCTCCTGGCCGTCGTCCGGCGAGGGCCCGGCGTCGGTCACTGGCGCACCATCGCCTTGCGATGTCGCGCCAGTGAGTTGTCGATGGACCGTCCTCCCGGGCCGGTCACTGGGCCGTCGTCCCCGGCCGGAACTGGTCCCAGGCGCCGGTGAGCTTGAGCAGCTTCTCCACCCGCTCGGTGGGCTGGGCGCCCTTGCGCAGCCAGGCCACCGCCTTGTCCTCGTCGATCTTGACGACCGACGGCTCGGCGCGCGGCTCGTAGGTGCCGAGGATCTCGATGAACCGGCCGTTGCGCGGCGAGGCGCTGTCGGCCGCCACCACCCGGTAGGTCGGCTGCTTCTTCTTGCCCATCCGCATCAGGCGGAGCTTCACTGCCACTGGTCTGCCTCTTCCTCTCGTTCAGCCCGGACGGGCCATCTTCGGCGGTGTGACCCGGCCGCCCTTCTTGCCCTTCTTGCGCTTCTTGTTGTTGAGCATCCGACCCAGCCCCATGGAGCTCAGCTGGCGCTGCATCTCCTTGAACTGCTTGAGCAGGAGGTTCACCTCCGAGGTGGTGACAGCGCTGCCGGTGGCGATGCGCAGCCGCCTCGACCCGTTGATGATCGACGGGTCCTGGCGCTCGGCTGGCGTCATGGAGCGGATGATGGCCTCCACCCTGGCCAGCTCCCGGTCGTCGATCTTGGCCTGCTTCACCTCCTTGGGGACGCCGGGGAGCATACCGACGATCCCCTGCAGCGGCCCCATCTTCTTGATCTGCTGCATCTGCTCGAGGAAGTCCTCGAGGGTGAAGGTGCCCTCCATGAGGGCGGCCGCGGCCCGCTCCGCCTCGTCCTTGTCGAAGGCCTCCTCGGCCTTCTCGATCAGGGTCAGGACATCGCCCATGCCGAGGATCCGGCTGGCCATCCGGTCCGGGTGGAAGGTCTCGAAGTCGGCCAGCCGCTCGCCTACCGAGGCGAAGGCGATGGGCCGGCCCACGACCTCCTTCACCGACAGGGCGGCACCGCCGCGGGCGTCGCCGTCCAGCTTGGTGAGGATGACCCCGTCCAGCTCCAAGGTGGCGTGGAAGGCCTCGGCCGTGGTGACGGCGTCCTGGCCGGTCATGGCGTCGATGACGAGGAAGGTGTAGTGCGGGTCGACCCGCTCGGAGATGCTGCGCACCTCCTCCATCAGCTCGGCGTCGATGCTGAGGCGGCCGGCGGTGTCGACGATGAGCACGTCCCGGCCCCTGCGGCGGGCCTCCTCCAGGCCGGCCGTGGCCACCGCCACCGGGTCGGTGGGCTCGCTGAACACCGGCACGCCGACCTGGCCGCCCAGGACGCGGAGCTGGTCGACGGCGGCCGGGCGCTGGAGGTCGGCGCCCACCAGCAACGGGTTGCGGCCCTGCTGCTTGAACCAGCGGGCCAGCTTGCCCGCCGCGGTGGTCTTGCCGGAGCCCTGCAGGCCGGCCAGCAGGACAACGGTGGGCGGCCTGGAGGCGTAGGTGATCCGCAGCGTCTCGCCCCCCAGGGTGGCGATGAGCTCCTCGTGGACGATCTTGATCACCTGCTGGGCCGGCGTGAGGCTCTGGCTCAGGTCCACGCCGACGCAGCGCTGCCGGATCCGGCCCACCAGGCCCTTGACCACGAGGAAGTTGACGTCGGCCTCGAGCAGGGCCAGCCTGATCTCGCGCAGGACCTCGTCGACCTCGGCCTCGCCCAGGCGGCCCTTGCCGCGCAGCCGGGTGAAGATGCCCTCGAAGCGGTCGGAGAGGCTGTCGAACATGCGGGCCAAAGGGTACTGGACCGCCTCGGGGCCCCGACCGGCCCCGGCCCCGTCAGTCCTCGGTGGCGGCCACTGACGGCGCCTGCTGCTGGAGCCACTCTTCGGTGACGGCGGGGACGGGGAAGCTCCCCCCGCTCTCCAGCTCGAACACGTAGACCGGCACCAGCACGGCCTCGATCTGCATGAGGGCCAGGTGGGCGCCCGTGATGGTCTGCACGAGCGGCTCCGGCGGGACGGGCGGCTCGACCGGCGGGAGGTCGGCGGGGGGATGCGGTGCGGCGCAGGCCACGGTGGCATCGGCGCAACCGCCGGCCGCGGCCTTGGCCGCCTCCTCCAGGTCGACAGGCGCGGGCGCGGTGGTGGCGAACGGCACGGGCGCCGCCTCGACGGCAGAGCCGCGCTCGACGGCCAGC
>JBOGHQ010000484.1:0-3563 GCA_050744785.1 Acidimicrobiales bacterium
GCCGGGCCCGGGGCTCCCGGGGCGGGCGTGGCTCGCGGGGCTGCGGCCGGGGTGCCCGCACCACCAGCCAGCCGGCCAGCACCAGGAACGGCAGTCCGATGAGCCAGGCGTAGCCCCAAGGGCCGAAGGCCAGCAGCACGGCCGCCACGCCGGTGAGCAGACGGCTGCGGCGGCGAGCGGCGGCGTACAGGAGGGCCGACATCAGCGCCCCGATGAGCGACAGCAGGACGGCGGCCCGCTCGCCGAACTGTGGCGCCCACAGGGCCACCGAGACGACCGCGCCCAGTGTCGCGGCCAGGACGGCATAGCGCTGCTCCCTGTCGTCGAGCGGGGTCACTGGTGCACGGTCACGGCTGGCGGGGGAGGAGCCAGGGCCGGACCACGGCCCAGGTCTCCCGGGGGCCCTTGGCGTCGAAGTACAGCTGCAGGGGGCCGCCCCGGTCTGGCGGGTCGCCGGCGGCGTCCACCACCACCGGCTCGCCGTCGGGCCGGGCGTCCAGGCCGTGGCGCATCCCGAGGGCGATGGCCGTGCAGAACACGCCGGACGCGGTGCGGCGGCGCCACGGGCGGAGGAGCAGGTGGTGGGCCCTGGCAGGCACGTCGCCACGGTACCGAAGCGGCGCCTGCGCGAGGCTGCCCCCGTGGACGACCACGGCTACGTCTATGACCTGCTCGTCAAATGGGGCATGGGCGACTTCGGCGCCAGCACGTGGGAGTTCCTCCTGGTGCGGCCTCTCAAGATCGCCATCGTGATCCTGGCCGGGGTCGTGCTCACCAAGATCGCCAACCGGGCCGTGCGCCGGTTCGTGCGAACCCTGCACACCCGGGCACCGGTGCGCACCGGCTCGGTGCGGGCCGAGCAGCGGGTGGCCACCCTGGCCGACGTCCTCACCAGCCTGGCCCGGGCCGTGATCTGGGTCGTGGTGGTGCTCCTGGTGCTGGGCGAGGTGGGGGTGGACCTGGCCCCGCTCATCGCCGGGGCCGGCATCGCCGGCATCGCCGTCGGCTTCGGGGCCCAGAGCCTGGTGCGGGACGTCCTGGCCGGGTTCTTCATCCTGCTGGAGGACCAGTACGGCGTGGGTGACGTGATCAACCTCGGCGACGTCACCGGCACCGTGGAGGACATCTCCCTGCGGGTGACCCGCCTGCGGGCCACCGACGGCACGGTCTGGTTCGTCCCCAACGGCGAGATCAAGCGGGTGGGCAACACCTCCATGGAGTGGTCCCGGGCCCTCATCGACGTGCTGGTCAGCTACGACGCCGACGTGCCCGCCGTGCTCCGGTCCATCGGGGAGGTGGCCCAGGCGTTCGCCGCCGACCCGCCGGGGGCCGACGCCGTCCTGGAGCCGCCCGAGGTGTGGGGCGTGCAGGCCATGTCGGCCGAGGGCCTTACCATCCGCCTGGTCGTCAAGACCGCCCCCCGCCAGCAGTACGCCGTGGCCCGGGAGCTACGGGGCCGCATCACCGACCGCCTGCGCCGCGAGGGCGTGAAGGGGCCCGGCCAGACGGTCCAGACGGTGGTGGTCACGGCCGGGGCCCTCGACAGCGGCACACCGCCGCTCCCTCCGCCCGACGTGGCCGAGAGCGCGGCAGAGGCCGCCCCGTAGGGGGCGGCCTCCGCTACCGTCGCGACTGCAGGTGGGGGTCAGTCGCGGTTGACGAAGTCCTTCACCTTGTCGGAGACGTCCTCGACCTTGTCCTTGACGGTCCCGGTGGCCCGGTCCACCTTGCCCTCACGCTCCAGGTCCTCGTCGTCGGTGAGGTCGCCGGCCGCTTCCTTCGCCCTGCCCTTGAGTTCGTCGAAGTTTCCCATGGCGCGATCCGTACCCGCCGGGGAGGCCCCGAAACCGCGCCAGCCCTGAAATGGCCGTCAGCTGTCGAGGATCTCCTCGAACAGCTCCAGGTGCTCCTGCACCATCCGCCCCGTGGAGAAGTAGCCCTCCACCGCGGCCCGGCACTCGGTGCGGTCGAGCTCGTGGGCCCGGCCCACCGCCTCGACCATCTCGTCCTCGTCCTGGCAGAGGAAGCCAGTCTTGCCGTCCTGCACGACCTCCGGTGCCGCGCCCTCCGGGAAGGCCAGCACAGGCGTGCCGCACGCCATGGCCTCGATCATCACCATGCCGAACGGCTCGTTCCACCGGATGGGGAACAGCAGCCCCCTGGCGTTGGCCAGCAGCTCCAGCTTCTCCTCGTGGGGCACCTCGCCCATGTAGCGCAGGTTCTCGTTGAGGTACGGCTGGACGTTGCGCTCGAAGTACTGGTGCTCCCAGGGCTCGCGCATCTTGGCCGCGATCACCAGGGGGACGCCGGCCTTGTAGGCGATCTCGGTGGCCCGATGGGCGCCCTTGTCCGGCGACATGCGCCCGAGGAACAAGAAGTACCCGCCCTCGCCGGAGCCGAAGGGGAACTCCTCGACGTCGAGGCCGTGGTGGATGACCCGGGCGATGGGGATCTGGGGCGCGGGCCGGCTCTGGGCGTGGGAGATGGCGATCAGGGGCACGTGGTCGGCGATGCGGCCGTAGATGTCGATGAGCTCGTCGTTGAAGGGGCCGTGCACGGTGGTGACGACCTTGAGGTCCGGATAGCGCTGGGCGTAGACGGGGCCCATCACCGTGTGGTCGTGGACGATGTCGTAGTCCTTCACCGCCTCGTAGGCGGCCATGATGTGGCGCAGCTCGGGCACCACCATCCCGATGCGCTCGTGCTCGGCCTCCTGCAGGGCCCAGTCGCGGGGCACCGCGCAGGTGGAGTCGCCGGTGGTGAAGAGCAGCACGTCGTGGCCGGCCTTGTGGAAGCCGGTCGCCAGCCGGTCCACCACCAACTCGATGCCGCCGTAGAGCTTGGGCGGGACCGGGGTCCACGGTGGCGCGATGACGGCGATGCGCATCCGGGTAGTCAACCATCGGCATTGCCTGCCACGACAACTTCGAGCCCCCACCGGGCCGGCCCCGGCTACGATTGGCAGCCCCCGGGCGTATGGCTCAGTTGGTTAGAGCGCAGCCTTCACACGGCTGAGGTCACAGGTTCGAGTCCTGTTACGCCCACCGGACCGGACCGGACCGGACCGGCCGGGCCGGATGGTCCGAACGTCTTGTCTTCCGGTGGAGCCACACGTGATGTAGCCAAACCGGAAAAGAAGTCCCGCGGCGACACCAGGGCGCGGTGAATGCTGGATCGCGGGCGGGTCGTTGACGGCTGCCAGTTCGGCCAGGGTGATCACGGTGATCAGCGGTTCAGCGGGAAGATCGTCGACGCGGAGCCGACCGACCAGGATCAAGGTGTTGGTGTCGAGGACGCCGGCGGCCCCGGTCACGACATGGCTTGATCGACCACGCTGTCGACGTCCTCCCGGAACCGGTCGGGATCGACGGCCGGCAGGTGCTTGAACCGCTCGACGAGAGCGGCTGCCGTCACGCGGTTGCGGTGGAGGGGCCGCAGCTCGGCGACCGCCTTGCCGCCGGCCGGCGGTCCCGATCGTCGTGCGACAACCGCGAGCTGGCCGAGCAGAAGGACAGCGTCGACCGCCTACGGCGCCGCGCCGTCCCCGTGCCGCACGCCGGCGC
>JBOGHQ010000485.1:0-10041 GCA_050744785.1 Acidimicrobiales bacterium
GCCGGGCCCGGCCCGGGGGCGGCCGAGGTCACCCGGGTGGTGGACGGGGACACCATCCGGGTCCGCATCGCCGGGGCCGAGGAGCGTGTCCGCCTCATCGGGATCGACACGCCGGAGACGCACGGCCAGGGCGGCCTGCGGGAGTGCTTCGGGGAGGAGGCGGCCAGTCACCTGGCCCGGCTCATCCCGCCCGGTACCGGGGTCCGGCTGGTCCGGGACGTGGAGGCACGGGACCGCTACGGCCGGCTGCTGGCCTACGTCTACCGGCGCTCCGACGGCTTGTTCGTGAACCTGGCCCTGGTGCGCGACGGCTTCGCCACCACGCTCACCTACCCGCCCAACGTGGCCCACGCCGACGAGCTGGCCGCCGCCGCCCGGTCGGCCCGCAACGACCAGAAGGGGCTGTGGCAGCGGTGCGGCAGCGCCGACGTCCCGCTGGCCCCCACGGCCCGCAGCCCCTGAGCCGGGACGGCCGGCGGCGGGCGGCTACCGTCGGCGGGTGCCCACCGTCGCCGAACGCCTGGGGTACCCGCCGGACGCCAAGCTGCTACTGGTCAACTGCGCCGACCTGGGGTCCAGCCACGCCGCCAACGTGGGCGTCTACGAGGCGCTGCGGGACGGCATCGCCACCACGGCCAGCCTCATGGTCCCGGGCCCGTGGGCCCGGGAGGCGGCGGCGCGCTACCTGGGCGAGGACGTGGGCGTCCACCTCACCCTCAACGCCGAGTGGGAGGTCTACCGGTGGGGGCCGATCACCCACGCCCCGTCCCTCCTCGATGGCGACGGCGGCTTCCCCCGCACCGTGGAGGACGTGTGGGACCACGCCGACCTCGACGAGGTGGCCAAGGAGCTGCGGGCCCAGGTCGAGCGGGCCATCCTCTGGGGCTTCGACGTCAGCCATCTCGACTCCCACCTGGACGCCCTCCAGGGCCGGCCCGAGTTCTTCGACGTGTACCTGGACCTGGCCGTGGAGTTCCGGCTGCCGATCCGGCTGTCGGGGCCGTCCAAGGAGAGCGACGTCGGGTTCCCCTTCCGGCGCCTGGCCGCCGAGGCCGGCATCCTGTTCCCCGACAACTGCGTGGAATTGCGCGGCACCGGGGCCCGCCGGACCCTGGAGCGGGTGCTGTTCTCACTGGAGCCCGGCGTCACCGAGATCCACGTCCGCCCGGCCGTCGATGCCTCCGAGCTGCGGGCCCTGGCGCCCGACTGGGCAGGCCGCGTCGACGACCACGACCTGCTGGTGCACGACCACGGCTTTCGGAGCCTTGCCGCCCGGGCCGGCGTGGAGTGGGTGGGCTACCGCCCGCTCCGTGACGCCATGCGGGCCTGAGCGGGGCCCGGCTCGTGTCCACGGGCCAGCCCGGCGACGGGTGGCCCCGAACCGAGGAGGGACTGCGCCGCCGGGAGGTTCTCGCCGGCCTGGCCTGTGGCGCCGGCGCCGTGCTGGCCGGCCTGGCGGCGGCACCCGCCCGGGCCGACACCGCCCTCGACGTGCAGATCCTCCAGACGGCATCCTCGCTGGAGCTGCTGGCCGTGGCCGCCTACCAGGCCGCCCTGTCGCTGGAGGCGGTGCGGGGGACGCCCGCCCTGGCCCGGTTCGCCCAGACGACGCTGCTCCAGCACGAAGAGCACCTCAAGGCCTTCCAGGCCCACACCAAGACGCTGGGCGGCAAGGAGCAGGGCAACCCCAACCCGGTCTTCGCGCCGGTGCTGGACCAGGCCCGGCCCGGGCTGCGCGCCCCGCTGGACGTGGTGAACCTGGGCGAGACCCTGGAATCGCTTCTCACCCAGACCTACCTCCAGAACACGGCTCAGCTGGAGAACCGGGACGCCCGGCGGCTCGTGGCCAGCGTCATGGGGGTGGAGTCGCAGCACGCCGCCGTCCTCCGGACCTTCAAGGCCCTCCTGGAAGGCGGCGTCCCCGACCTGGTGAGGATCCCGATCGGCGACGACGCCGCCAAGCTGCCGGCCGCGGCGGGCCGGGCCGCCTTCCCCGAGCCGTTCGAGCCGGTGACCACCGTGGCCGAGCCGGCCTCGGGGGCGGTGCCGTGAGGCGCCGACGATTCCTGGCCGGCACCGGCCTGGCTGCTGCCGCCGGCGTCACGCTGCTGTCGGGCGCCTGCTCGGACGACGAGGAAGGCAGCGGACGGGGCGCCGAGGGAGGCCCCACCGGCGACGTGGCGGTGGCCGAGTTCGCCGCTGGTCTCGAGGTGCTGGCGGTGGAGACCTATGCCGCCCTGCTCGAGGCCGGCGGCGCCGCCCTCGGTGAGGTCCCGCCCGCGATCGGGGAGCTGCTGGGCGCGGCCAAGGCCCACCACGAGGCCCACCTAGCGGCCTGGAACGACGTCGTCACCCGTGCCGGCCGGGCGGCCGTGACCGCCCCCGACCCCAGGTTGAAGCCGGTGGTCGACGCCGAGTTGGGTACGGCCAAGACGGCGGACGACGCCGCTGACCTGGCCCGGCAACTGGAGGAGACGGCGGCCGCCACCTACCTGTCGGCGGCCGGCACCCTGCAAGGCACGGAGGCGGTGAAGCTGGCCGCCTCCATCCAGGCCGTGGACGCCAAGCACGCCGCTGTCCTCAGCTTCGTGCTGGGCCAGTACCCGGTCCCGGACGTGTTCGCCAAGACCGATCGGGCCGCCAGACCAGCCTAGGGGTCCTGCTGATCAAATGCGGCTGATCGAACGTACATCTGCGGGCCGCACATCCATCGTTCGGGTCAGCCGCCTCGACCGCAAGGCGGCCGACCGCAGATCAGCGATGTCCTAGGGTCGCGTCCAGCGGTCGGCCGGGGTGCCGTACCGTGGTGTCATGTCCAGGGGGCGGGCGGTGGGGCGGGGCGGGCGGGCCGCGGTGGTAGCGGTGGTGATGGCGACAGCAGCAGCGGTGCCGGCCGCGGGGCCGGCTCGGGCCACCGATCCCGATGTGCTGCTCGGCGTCTACTACGGCAACCAGGGGTGGGCCATGGGTGACGTGGCCGCCATGGAGGCCTGGCAGGGCCGGCGCCACGCCGTGGTGGAGCTGTTCACCAACTGGTCCTCCACCAAGAAGACCGTCGACAACCTGTTCAACGCCCAGCTCCCGAACGTCTGGAACAACGGCAACGTGCCGCTCATCACCTGGGAGCCGTTCACCGGTGGCGCCACGCCGGCCGACATCGAGGTTCGCATCGCCCGGGGCGACTACGACGCCTACGTCCGCACCTGGGCCGGCCGCCTGGCCACCTTCCTGGCCGGCGGCGACCTCCGGCTCGGCACCGCCGACGACCGCCGGGCCTGGGTGCGCCCCGGCCACGAGGCCAACGGTGACTGGTACCCGTGGGGGGCGGCGGCGGGCGGGAACAGCCCGGCTGACTACGTGGCCATGTGGCGCCGGATCCACGGCCTGGTGGCCGCCACCGGGGTCGGCCCGGCCCAGCTGCAGTGGGTGTGGGCCGCCAACGCCGAGGATGTGGGTGGCCACGCCGCCGAGGCCTTCTATCCCGGCGACGCCTATGTCGACTGGGTGGCAGTGGACGGTTACAACTGGGGCACCAGCCAGCCGTGGTCGGCGTGGCGGTCCCCGGGCGAGGTCCTCGGTCCCATGGTCGCCCGCCTCCGGGCGCTGGCCCCCCTCAAGCCCCTGGCCGTCACCGAGACGGCCTCCACCTCTTCCACCGCCTCCGGCCCCAGCCTGGCGGCCAAGGGCGCCTGGGCCACCGAGCTGTTCGGGTGGCTCCCGGCCAACGGCGTGCGGATGGTCGTGTGGTTCAACGAGGACAAGGAGACCGACTGGGCCGTCTTCGGCGGCGGGGCCGGCGACGGCACCTTCCGGTCGGGGCGCACCAGGTACCGCACCCTGGCCGCCTACCGGACCGGCGCCGCCTCCCCCGCCTACGCCGGCAGCGATGGCGCCAATCCCCGCCGCATCACTGACGCCCAGTTCGCCGGCCGGTAGCCCGCCCACCGAGGGGCCGGGCGGCCCGGTAGGAATGCGGGCGGGCGGGGAACAGTTCTCCTCCAGAGATGGCCGCCCGCAGCTTCACCGTCAACTGGGATTACCGCTGCCCGTTCGCCCGCAACGCCCACGAGCACGTGGTGGCCGCCCTCCAGGCCGGAGCGCCGTGGGACGTGCGCTTCGTGCCGTTCTCCCTGGAGCAGGCCCACGTGCCCGAGGGCGGCACCGATGTCTGGGACGACCCGTCCAAGGGCCCGGTCCTGCAGGCGATGCTGGCCGGCATCACCGTGCGCGACACCACACCGCAGCGCTTCCTCGACGTGCACCTGGGCCTCTTCCGGGCCCGGCACGCCGGCGGTCTTGACCTGCGCGACGAGGACGTTGTCACCGAGGTGCTGGCCGCCGCCGGTGTGGCGCCGGCCGAGGTCCTCGGCCACGTGGCCGACGGCTGGCCCCTCGAGGTCTTCCGGAAGGAGCACGACCAGGCGGTGGCCGAGCACTCCGTGTTCGGCGTGCCCACCTTCGTGGCCGGCGGCCATGCCGTGTTCGTTCGCCTCATGGACCGCCCCGAGGGTGACGGCGAACACGCCCGGGCCACCGTCGAGCGGGTCCTCGACCTCCTCGCCGGCTGGCCCGCCCTCAACGAGTTCAAGCACACCACCATCCCCCGCTGACCCCCCGACCACTTAGTGTGACCGAGTGAGCCCCCTGCGGTTCCGGCTGGCCGGGATCCCTGTGCACGTCCAGCCGGTGTTCTTCCTGCTGGCCGTGCTGCTCGGGTTGGGCCGCACCGAACCGGTCTCCATCGCCCTGTTCGTGGCCATCGCCTTCGCCGCCGTGCTGTGGCACGAACTGGGCCACGCCATTGCGTTTCGCAGCTTCGGCTACGACAGCCAGATCGTGCTGCACGGCTTCGGCGGCCTCACCATGCCGGCCACCGACCGACCGCTGCCCCCCGCCCGGGACCTGGTGGTCAGCCTGGCCGGTCCCGTGGCGGGCATCGTGGTGGGCGCCGTCGTGCTCGTGCTGGGCCGCCCCGAGCTCTCGCCCGACGCCGCCACCGTGCTGGACACCGCCCTGGCCGACCTGGTGTGGGTGTCGCTGGGCTGGGGCGTCCTGAACCTGGTCCCCATCATCCCCCTCGATGGCGGCCGGGTGATGGAGTCGGTGCTCAACCTGGCCACCGGAGGGCGCGGTACCCGCCCGGCCCGCTACGTGTCGATCGCAGTGGGCGTGGTCCTGGCCCTCGTGGCCGCCCGCATTGGGCTGCTGTTCGCCGCCCTCTTCCTCGGTTGGTTCATCTACGCCAACGTCCAGGACCTCAAGAGCATGCGACCACCTCCGCCGCCGGGGGAACTGGCCGGCCGGGTGGAGGAGGGCTGGCAGCAGCTCGGGCAGCGGGCCTACACGGCCGCCGCCAACCGGGCCCGGGAGGTCCTCCGGGTGGCGCCCGACCCCGGCCAGCGCCTGGAGGCGGCCAACCTCCTGGGCTGGGCCCTGCTTCTGGACGGGAACCTGGCCCAGGGCGCAGGCGTCTTCGACTCCGTCCGCCCCGACCCGTCCCAGGTGGTCGTGCCTCCCACCGTGCTGGCCGCGGCGGGCGGCACCACCGAGGCCCTCGAGCTGCTGCGGGCCGCCTTCCAGGCGACACCGGGCGACCGCAGCGGGGTGCGGCTGGTGCTCGCCCTCGTGCAGAGCGGGCGCCTCGACGAGGCCGTCACCCTCGTGACCGGGCCGCTGTTCGGGCAGGCCGGGAGCAATCCGCACTCGGTGGTGGCCCTCGCCCTGTTCCAGGCCGGACGGTTCGAGGAGTCGGCCCGTGTCGGCGAGTCAGGGTTCGCCCGTGATCCGGGCCCCGCCCTGGCCTACAACGTGGCCTGCGGCTGGGCCCGGGCCGGCCAGCCCGACGCCGCCGTGGTCTGGCTCCAGCGGGCCGTGGAGGCCGGCTACGCCGACCTGGCCCAGCTCGAGTCCGACACCGATC
This sequence comes from Acidimicrobiales bacterium, assembly GCA_050744785.1. Taxonomy (GTDB): domain Bacteria; phylum Actinomycetota; class Acidimicrobiia; order Acidimicrobiales; genus JBOGHQ01. Next base: position 5,921 of record JBOGHQ010000485.1, read on the forward strand.
TGGCGGCGGTGCGGGACCGTCCGGGCTACGCCGAGGTGCGGGAGCGGCTGGCTCGGGGCGTCACGCCACCGGCAGCCGGCCCGTGACCAGGGGCGACATGGTGGGGGCGGCCACGCCACCGGCTCGCTCGGCGGTGACGGCCAGCGCCGTCACACCGGTACGGCCCACCCGGGCGGCGGATACGCCCGGGTCGGCACCCAGCACACCGACCGACACCGGGCCGCCGTCGGTGATGGCCCACAGCTGATAGGTCCGGCTGGAGGGCAGTCGGGGGAGGTTGTCGTCGACGAGGTAGGCGTCCCCGCCCGGTCCGACGACGGCCTGCACGAAGGTGGCGCCGTCCTCGGAGCGCAGCGCCACCCGCCGGGCGTCGGGGTCGAGCAACGCGGCCTGCACCGCCTCGTCGAGGCCGTCCCGCTGGAGGGCGGCGGCCAGCTGGTCCTGGCGGTCGGCCATCCGGCTCACCTGGACGCCGACGACGCCCAGGACGGCGACGGCGGCCGCCGCCACCATGGCGGCCGCCAGTCGGGCCGGCATGGAGCGGCGGGGAGGCCGCATGGCCACCACCCGGGCCAGGTCCAGCTGCGGCGGCGCCTCCTCCAGCTGCTCGGCGATGCGCGACCACAGCCCGGCCGGCGCAGGCGAGCCGACCTGGGCCAGCGACGCCGCCACCTCGCGGTGCTCGGCCACCTCGGCCCGGCAACGGGGGCACTCCCGCAGGTGCAGCTCGACGGCGTCGCCCTCCTGGGGGTCGACGGCGTCCAGCGCGTACGCCCCCAGCAGCTCCTCGATCTCTGTGTGCGTCAGCTCCATGCCACGTCCCCCGACTCGCTCAGGTCGACGGATTGGAGGGCGGCCCGCATGCGCTTCAGCCCCGACCGGATCCTGCTCTTGACGGTACCTTCCGGCTCGCCCAGCAAGCTGGCGACCTCCCGGTAGGTGTGGCCCCCGAAGTAGGCCAGCTCGATGGCCTGGCGCTCGGTCGAAGGCAGCGTCGCCACCACCTCCTTGACCTGCTCGGCCAGAGCCAGGTCCCACACTTCGTGTTCGAGGTCGTAGCCGGACTCCGCGGTCCGGTAGGCGTCCCGCTCCTCGCGGCGGCGGCGGGAAACGTCGGAGCGCAGCAGGTCGACCGAGCGACCGTGGGTCTGGGCCAGCAGGTACGACCGCAGCGAGCCCCGGCCCGGGTCGAACTTGTCGGGCTGGGCCCACAGGCGCAGGAACACCTCCTGCACGACCTCCTCGGCCGCGGCCAGGTCGCTCAGCACCCGCTTGGCCAGTGCGAACACCGCCCCGGCATGGCGCCGGTAGGCCTCGGCGAGGGCGTCCTCGCGGTAGCGCGCGATGGCCAGCACCAGCCCCCCGTCGCTCAGACCGTGCAGTGCGGCCACCGGCACCTGTTCGGCGCCGGCTGCCCTCCGGGATGGGGGCGTCACGGCCGGTTCAGCTCCGGGGGCCCGCTCACCCGAACTTGGTGGGGAACTGGCGGGCGATCCCGGTGGCGAGGAACAACGCCGTGCCGGGCACGTGGCCGGCGGCGGCCCGCAGCTTGACCACCTGGGCCGGGTCCGTGGCGGCATGGGCCTCGATGGCGGCCAGCAGGCTCTCCTGGTGCTCCCCCAGGTCGGTGGTGAGGTCCTCGGCCGACAGGTTGGGGTTCACGGAGTTGAGCAGCTCGCCGAGCTGGCGCCGGAAGCCGTCGAGGTCCTGGCGGGCGTTGTCCATGCGGATGCGGTCGCCGCCCATCGCCCCCTGGATGAAGTCGTCCAGGTAGCCGAGGTGGGCCCGCCACAGCTCGAGGAAGTCCCGCTGGGGCTCGTCGCCGTAGATGGTGCCGAAGGTCCGGGCCAGCTCCAGCGTGGTGTCCGCCTGGGGGCCGGACACCGACCCGGGGTCGGCGCCGGTGGTGGCGGCGGTGGCGGCCAGGCCGGTGAGGTAGGTGTAGTCCTGGAGCTTGGTGGCCAGCTCGGTGCGGAGGGCGGCGCTCAGAGCGTCCACGTCGCCGGGCAGTTCCTGGCCCTTGTCACGAACGACCGCAGCCACCACGACGATGGCCAGGCTGGCGGTCTCGTCGGCGGCCTGCTTCAGCTTCTCCACGGCCATGGCGTCCTTCTTGGCAAGGGACGTGACCGCCTGCTGGACGGTGGTGGAGTAGCCCTCGAGCTGCTCGGTGAGGGCGTCGGTGGTGAGCTGGATGTTGACCTCGTTGAGGGCGGTGGCCAGCTCGTCCTGAGCCGCCTTCATGTCGGCCTTGCCCTTGTCGATGCGGGCCTGGTCGGCCACCGCCGAGCCGGCTGCGAACTCCAGCAGGGCAGCCACGTTGCGCCGCCACAGGTCCACGAACACCTGCCTGGTCTCGTCGCCGTAGAGCTCTCGGAACTCCTCGGCCAGAGCCAGGGTGTTCTCCTCCAGGGCGGCTACAGCCGGCGCTGGGTCGGCGCCGGCCACCAGGTGGGAGCTGGCGAAGCCGACCAGCAGCACGTGCTCGGACATCAGGGTGGTCATGGCGGCGCGCAGGTCCACGGCCGGCGAGGCCACCTTGGCGCTGGCGTCGTAGGCGGCGGTGGTGCTGGTGGTGGCCGCCTCGTCCGACCCGCCGCCGTCGTCGCTGCAGCCGTACCCCAGCACGGCCACCGCCACCGCGCCGGCCACCAGCCGTCCAACCCGACTCGCCCTGCTCATCGCGATGCTGCTCCTCGTCGACTCAGTACTCGGTGATCTCGCGGATCTCGTTCTGCAGCTGCTTGTACTCCGGCGAGTTGGTGATGGGCAGGAGCGACATCAGCTTGGCCATGTTCCCGGTGACCTTGACCCGGCCCTGCATGAAGGCGGCGTTGGCGTCCAGCTCGCCATTCTGGATGGACTTGGCGTCCTCGTAGGACTGGGTGAGGGTGATCTCGGGGTCCTCGATGTCCCCCAGGCCGCTCTCGATCAGCTTGCCGTTCTCCAGCAGCCAGAAGTAGCGCACGTCGCCGTCGGGGGCGCCCGTGACGACGTACTGCATCCGCGCTGAGGCGCCAGGCCGCTCGGGCTGGCTCTCGGCCAGCGTGCGGCACTGGTCGTGCCACTCCTGGGTGAGGAACTTCGGCATACGCCCTCCTGGTGGGCCGGTCGACGGCGAGAGGGCGAATCTACCGCCGGTCGCCTCCTACCGTCCTCTTCGCCGCGCCGGGCCCCACGCCAGATCGCACGCCGGCGAACAGGTCGTCCTCGGGAAAGGTGGTGTCCACCAGGCTGCGGGCCAGGGCGTACTCCTCGTAGGGGTGCACCGTGTCGGCCACCTCGGGCGGCAGGCCGAACCAGAACGGCGAGGTGGGGTCGATCTGGGTGGCGTGGGCCAACAACGCCTCCCGGCGCACCCTCGCGTGGGGGCCGATGCCGATCCGGGTGGTGATGCGGTCCTCGTGCTGCGGCCGGTTGAGCCACCGCTCGCCGTAGGGCGACTCCAGGCCCAGCTCCAGGAACTTCTCGTGCATGGCGACGATACGGGCCCGCGACCACTCCGTGTAATAGAGCTTGCGCGGCTGCCACGGTTCGCCCCGCTCGGGGTGGGCATCGGGGTCACCGGCCTGGTCGAAGGCCTTCACCGAGATGTCGTGCACCCGCAGGTGGTCGGGGTGGGGGTAGCCCTGCTGGTCCTCGTGGTAGGTGACGATCACCTGGGGCCGGTAGCGGCGGATCTCGGCGACCAGGCGGCCCACCGCCTCGTCCAGGTCGGCCTGGGCGAAGGCGTCGGGGTGGGTGTTGGCCTCGGAGTCAGGCATCCCGGAGTCTCGGTAGCCGAGCAGCACCACGTCGGAGTACCCGATGATCCTGGTCGCCCGGGCCAGCTCCCGGCGGCGGACCTCGGGGAGGTTGGCCCGCACCTCGGGCCGCTCCATGGCCGGGTTCAGGATGTCGCCCGCCTCGCCGCCCGTGCAGCACACCAGCACGGTGCGCACGCCCTCGGCCGCGTAACGGGCCACGGTGCCGGCCCCCTTGGACGACTCGTCGTCGGGGTGGGCGTGGACGGTGAGGAGGCAGAGGGGCTCGGACATCCTGCCCGAAAGGCTATGGGGGCTGGATGCCTGCGAGAACCTTGGCCATTCCGCGGTCACTTTTCGACCTGCACGGGCGCTTAG
>JBOGHQ010000486.1:0-8599 GCA_050744785.1 Acidimicrobiales bacterium
CCCCCTCCGCTCGGCGTCGTTGGCCACCAGCCGGGGAGGCCGCCTGCGCCGGCATCAGCGGCCGGCGGCGCTCTCCTGGACCGGGCACTCGATCGTCTGTGGACGGAGTTGGGTCCCTCGTGACGGACCAGGGGGCCATGACGGACTACGACGCCCGCAAGCTGGCCGTGGCCCGTCTCTGGGCCGTGTCCCGGCACCCGTACCTGGCGGCGGCCATCTTCGCCTCGCCGGTGGTGGCGGTGGCGGGGCTGGGCCGGGTGTCGGTGGACGAGGCGTGGCGGCTGTACATCGACCCGGAGCTGGTGGACAAGTGGAGCGTGGAGGTGCTGGGCAGCCTCCTGGTCCACCACGCCGGCCACCTGGTGCGGGACCACGCCGGCCGGGCCCGCAGCCTGGGCGTGAGCCAGCACGTCACCAAGGACTGGGCCCTCGCCGCCGACGCCGAGATCAACGACGACCTCATCAACACCGGCCTCCGGCTCCCCTCAGACCCCGTCCTGCCCCAGGCCCTCGGGTGGCAGCCCAGCCGGCTGGCCGAGGAGTACTTCCACTGCGCCCACCCCGACGTCGGCGCCGAGCCGGACTGCGGCAGCGGGGCCGACGCCCAGACACGGTCCTGGGAGCTGCTGGCCGACGAGCGCAGCGGCCTGCCGCCGGGGGAGCGCCACCTCACCCGGGCCCAGGTGGCAGCCGACGTGCTGCGCTTCTGCGAGGAAGGAACCGGCCGGCTCTCCAAGAGCTGGCGGCGCTGGGCCGAGGACATGCTCGACCCCCAGGTGGACTGGCGCCGGGTGCTGGCGGCGGAGATCCGCAAGGGCGTGGGCACCGTGGCCGGCCTGGTGGACTACACCTACCGCCGGCCCTCCCGACGGGCCCAGGCCAGCCCCGACGTGGTGCTGCCGGCCATGGAACGCCCCGTGCCCGAGGTGGTGGTGCTCTGCGACACCTCAGGGAGCATGGGGGAGGGCCAGCTGTCCCGCCTCCTGGCCGAGGTGGACGGCCTGTTGCGGGGCGTGGGCCTGGCCCGCAGCCGGCTACGGGTGCTGGCCGTCGACGCCGCCGTCCACGCCGTGCAGAAGGTGTCCAGCGGCCGGCGACTCGAGCTCCTGGGCGGGGGCGGCACCGACATGGGCGCCGGGATCGAGGCCGCCGCCAAGCTCCGGCCCCGGCCTTCGGTGGTGGTGGTCCTCACCGACGGCCTCACCCCGTGGCCGGCGGCGGCGCCCAAGGGCATGGCCGTGGTGGTGGGCCTCATCGGCGGCGGCCGGCCCAAGGGCGGGCGGACCTGGGAGCCGCCGGAGTGGGCCCGCGTCGTCCACATCGACGACGCGGCGTGAACGGCTGACGCGGAGGCCGGCCGGTGCCCGTGCGCGACCGTTGGTGCCACCACGTCCGGCCCGCCACCGCGGTGGTGCCCTGCAACGGTGAGGAGCACCGCATCACCTGGCAGCGGGGCAAGCTCAAGCTGGAGGACCACGACCTGTCGGCAGAGCGCACCATGCTGGCCTTCGGGGGCGGCACGCCGGCCTGCCTCCGGGCCCTGCAGCTGTGGCGCAACCTGCACACCTGGGCCATGTCCGGCCAGCTGTTCCAGCAGATGCAGTCCCGGTTGGGGCCGGGCGGCCTGCTGGTGCCGGGTGACCTCCAGCGGGTGCACGAGCTGGGGCTGCTGCTGACCTGGGACCGGGCCTGGCGCCGGTCGCTGTACTTCAGCGACCACGGCCGCCTGCTCAAGGAGCACCTCCACCAACGGGCCCTGCCCGCCATCCGGGAACACCTCAAGCGCTGGATGCCCGAGCACGGCTGCCGGCGGATCGCCGGGATCGAGGTTCAGCCCCTGCGACGGGACCAGCAACCCGGCCTGCGTGGCCAGATGGACACGGCCGGCGCTCGCGTCACCGCCATCCTCGGGGCCCGCTGGTTGGTGGAGGTGGCGGCCCGGGACCTGGCCTTGGTGGACGGCGCCCTCGTGCTGGAGATCACCGCCGAGGAGGTGGAGGGCCGCCCCGGCGCCCACGCCGTGCGGGCCGTGCGCTGGGAGCAGCAGAAGGCGGGGTGGGCCGCGCCGGTGGGCGCGCCCGCCGTGGTCGTCCCTGCCGAGGGCGGGAGGTGGGCCCTCGAATGGGAGGGCCCGGCGTAGGCTGAGGTGGTGCCCGCCTCCGCCATCGACGCATCCTCGGGCCTGCTGGGCTTCATCCGCTACGCCTTCATGCCCAACCATCTGGGCTACTGCGGCGGCAACGACAACGAGGTGCTGTTCGAGCACGCCGTGTCGGGCCGGGCCGACGCCGGCTTGGCGCCCCTGCTGGCCAAGTTCACCGGCGCCGTGCCGTACCTGCGCACCATCGCCGCCGCCAACGGCATCGCCGACCCGTTCGACCGCCGGGTGGTGGACGCCTACTGGCTCGGCAACGGCCTGCTCGACCACGTGGAGGCCGGCGCCCTGCACCGCTCCCTGGAGGAGCGCTTCGGCCGCCAGCTCACCGGCCGGATGCGGGAGGAGGTGTTGCGCAAGCCGCCCCAGGGTGCGCGGCCCCACCACCTCTTCCACGTCCTCGACGTGTACCGCCGGCTGGAGGCCAAGGAGATCGGCTTGGCCGCCATGGAGAACTGCCGGGTCAGCTGGGGCGAGGTGACGGCGGTGGAGCCGGCCGCGCTGATGGTGCAGCGCCAGCCCCTGGTGGAACGGGAGGGGCGCCTCGAGTTGGGCCCGCCCGCCTCCGAGCGGGTGCTGCGCACCCTCTCCGGGCAGGGCTTCACCGACGACGTCGTCGTGGGCGACTGGGTGTCGGTCCACTGGGGCTGGGCCTGCGAGGTGCTCGACGAGCGCCGGCTGGCCGGCCTGCGGAAGTGGTCCGAGCACCACCTCCGCCTGGCCAACCAGACCCTCTGATCACTCCAGTCCGTGGTGGGGTGGGCTCAGGGCCCGCCTTAGAACAACTTGCACGGCCGTGGCGCGTTCGCCCTTGTGGTGGCTGCCTCGTCGGCCTTCGGCCGTCCAAGTTGTTCGGCGGCGATCCCTCAGGGCGTGTACTGGAAGATGTAGAGGCCGAAGTCCCGGTCGCTGGCCAGGACGTACTCGGTGCCGTGCTCGTCGTGCCAGACCTCGACGCCCCAGAAGTTGTTGCCGCCCTCGTCGATGAAGGCGCCCACCTCCTCGATGCCGTTCCTGCCGTAGGTGACGACCCGGAGACCGGCCGCGTAGTACGAGATGTAGGCCAGGCCCGTCTCGGCGGCCATGGCCACCTCGTGGACGGACAGGTCGCCGAAGCCGATGGCGAAGTCCTCGTCTTGCGACTCGGGCACCGCGTAGGTGTCGATGGAGGTGATCGACCCGGGCTCCCCCCGCTGGTTCGGGATCTCGGTGCCGAAGAGGCGAACGAAGCCCCAGCCGTCGAAGACGGCCTCGATGGTGGTGGAGGCCACCGCCGACCCGGATGGCGGAGATGCGGTGGTGCAGGCGTTGGCGGCCGTCACGCCGGCCACGCCGAGGAGCTGGAGGCCGGCCAGGCGGTTGGCGAAGACGAAGGGGATGTCGCCGGCAGCCAGCATCGTCACGCCGGCCATGCAGGCCGGCTGCAACGAGTTGAACACGATGCCGGCGGTGTAGCCCGCCGCCTCGATGTTGTCCAGCTTCACCTGGAAGGTGCAGGCGCCCCGCTCGACCAGGGCGATGCCCGTTCCGGCCGGCAGCGGGTCGCAGCCCAGGCCCACGAAGGTGGGCGTCCCGGCCACGGGCGTGCCCGGCTCGATGGGCGGGGTGTCGGAGGCGGAGGTCGCTGTGTACTCGGTCCCGGCGTACGGGCCCGAGGTGATGGTGGCGACCACCCGGTAGGGATTGAAGTCCTCGTCGGTGGCCAGGAGGAACTTGTGGTTCGGCGAGAGCTCCGACTGGTGGGCGTTGCCCTCGGGGGCGATCTCGTGGCCCCGCGCCAGCCGCTCCTCGTCGAGGGCGGGGTAGTCGCTCTCGGCGATCAGGGTGACGTGGTCCTCCCGGGGGTCGGTGACGTCCAGCAGGACGTAGCCCCCGTCCCAGTAGTTCATGTTCATCACGTACCGCTGGCCAATCTTCTCGATCATCATGTCGTGGCTGAACGAGGCGGTGAGATTGGCCGGTGACGGCTGGTCCACGTCGAAGGGCGGCTCGTCCAGGTTGAGGTCGTCGTTCACCAGCACGGGGTGGAACGGGTCGGTGATGTCGAGGATGTCGATGTCGGTGAGCTCCTCGTCGTCGACCAGCGCCACGTAGGTCCTCTTGTCGAACACGTTGGTCCACGCCCGCATGCTGTGGGTCTGGTTGGGGCCGCCGTCGAAGCCGCCGTCCAGGTCGCCGGCGTGCAGCTTGACCGGCTCGGGGTCGGTGGGGTCCGACACGTCCCACAGGTTGATGCCGCCCTTCTCCATGATGCTGGGCGGCGGGGGGCCGGCGGGGCAGGTCTCGTTCTGGTGGAGGAGCAGGTCGCCGGTGAAGAACTCGTTGTCCATCGGGATCACCTGGATGCCCTCGCCTGCGTAGGAGCCCACCGTTGTCGGGATGAAGGCGCCGGTGAGCTCGAAGGGGGCGGTGGGGTCGGAGATGTCCATGACGTGGACGCCGGCCTGCTCGCAGGTGGGCTCGCGGAACGCGGTCAGGTAGGCGTGGTCGCCGTGGGCGAACACGTCGGCCACCCGGCCGTCGTTCCCGTCGCCACTCGGGTTGGTGACCTCAGCCCTGCCCACCAGGGTGACGTTCTCCTGGACGGGCGGCAGGTGGCCGTCGCTGCCGCTGTGCTGGAGGTCGGCGGTGATGCCCACCCCCTCGCCGGGGAACAACTCGACCGACGAGGCCGGGTCGGGGTGGTCGGGATGGGCGTTGGCCATGGCGGGGGTGAGCAGGGCGACGGACAGGGCGACGATGACGGGCAGGCGCCGGAACAGCATGAAGGGGCCCCTCCTGACAGGTACAAGGGATGGGTGGGGTGACGGGATCTCAAGGCCCCGGAGCGGACCGGGGCGCAGGGGTGCCCAGCCGGCGTTAGGACAGGCGGGGTGGCCGTGCTGCCTCCTTGCCGTCACGTATGTCTGATTAAGCCCGATTCGGAGAATCCCGTCAAGGACCTCGGGAGAATTTCCGGCCCAACGGCGAGGACGGAGCTACCGCGACATGGCCTGGTGGGCAAGGATGGCGGCGGCCACCTGGCCCATGGCCTCAGCCGGAGCCAGCACGTCCACGGGCACGCCGTAGGCGGCCAGGTGGCCCACCGCCACCTGGTCCGGCTGCTGGCCCTCGGGCGTCACCAGCCCCAGCCGGGCCGGCGCAGCCAGCTCCCCCCGCAGGCCGTGGTCGTCGGCCACCACGGTGCCCCACAGGGCCACCTCTCCCGCCACCAGCGGCTCGCCGGGCACCAGGCACAGGCCCTCCTCCCGCAGCTCGGCCAGCGAGGGACGGGCGTGGATGCCGCAGGCGCACCCCGGCGCAGGCGCGTCATGGCCGCCGAGGAGGCACACCGCTCGTAGGGCCATGCCCGGCCGCCACTCGAAACGGCGGTGGGTGACCGAGCGGAGCCGGCCCGTGGCCGGCTGGAGCTGCCAGTACCGCCACCCCGTGAGGGGCTCGGCGGCGGGGCGGTGATGGACGGTGGTCAGCTCTGGGTGCTTTCGGCGTCCGGCAGGGCCCACTGGCCGGTCTCGGGGAAGAGCGGATCGACCTGGCAGTAGCTGTCCGGGTCGGGCTCCCACATGTGCTTGGCCGCTTCCCAGCACCCATCGTGGAAGACCATGGGGGAGGGGCACATGGAGTTGGCCACGGCCAGCTCCTCACGGTGCCCCTGGTCCGCAGGGACCTCCTTGCCGCACGCGTCGCAGAGATCGGACGCTTTCACGCTCCCTATGCTACGCCCCTGATGGCACCGACGGCACTGGTCACCGGTGGAGCGGGCTTCATCGCCTCCGCCCTCATCCCGGCCCTGCTCGAGGCCGGCTGGTCCGTGCGCACCTGCGGTCGCCGCCCCCGGCCCGCCGGCCTGGCCGGCCCCGTCGGCTACCACCAAGTGGACCTGGCCGACGACGGCGCCGACCTGGGCCCACTGGTGGACGGCGTCGACCGCGTGTTCCACCTGGCCGGCGCGTCCAGCTCGCGCTCCACCGAAGAGGAGATGCACCGCTCCAACGTGGTGGCCACCGAGCACCTGCTGGCGGCCGTGGCGGCAGCAGGGACCGACGTGGTGGTCCACATGAGCTCCACCTCCGTCTACGGCGAGGAGGAGGAGCTGCCCAGCCCCGTCCCCGAGACGGTGGAGCCCCACCCCAGCCGGGGCTACGGCAAGGCCAAGTGGCTCACCGAGCAGGTGGTGTGGCGCCACGCCGGGCAGGGGATGCCGGTGGTGGTGCTGCGGCCGGTGTCGGTCCACGGCCCGGGCGGCACCAAGCTGCTGGCCAGCGCCCTGCTCGACGTCGCCATCGAGCGCTTCGCCGGCCTCGACACCGTGCTGGTGCATGACCGGCCGATCGAGCAGCGCCTCCTCCACCTCGACGACCTGGTGGCGGCCAGCCTCTACCTGGCCGGCCACGAGCCGGCCCGGGGCCGGGCCTTCAACGTGGCCATGCCCACCTTCCCCACCAGCCACGAGGTGGCGGCCATGGTGGCCGACGAGTACGGCCTCGGGGCCGAGCTGGACCCCGACCCCGACTGCGGGCCCACCACCGAGGAGCGGTCCGCCACACGCGACAAGATGATCGAGGCCGGCATGTCCGACGACATCCTCTTCACACCGGAGCGCTTCCGGTTCATGCGCAAGGCCAACCGCAACAACCGGGTCGACCTGCAGGCCCTCCTGGGCACCGGTTTCGAGTTGCAGCAGGCTGATCTGCGGGCCGCGGTGGCCGAGCTGGCCGCCTGGTACGGCGAGCGCCGCTGGATCATCTGATCCCCGGCAGGTCCCTCAGCTGATCTTCAGGGCCGTCGTTCAAGCTCGTCGGGCGCAGGGACCGACGAGCACGCCGGCACCGACCCGGTCTGTGACATCGGGCACAGGCGGAATATTCGCCTGATGTTCACGTTGAAGTTGGCCAGTATTGGTTCTACCTTCCAGGCAGCGGCCTCGGAGGTGGAGAGGAGGGGTTGGTGAGGAACGTGGCCACCGGGGGGCGGGGGCCTGGGTGATGGAGGCGATCTCCCGCCATCACGTGCGCCGCAGTCGCGCCCGCCCCCTGGCCACCCCCCCCACCCCAGGGGACCTGTCGCCGCTGGTGGTGTCGCTGGCCGGCGCCGAGGCTGCCGACCCGCTCCTGGCCGGCCGCAAGGCCGCCGTCCTGGCCTCGGCCACCGCCCTCGGCTTCCCGGTGCTGCCCGGCTTCGTGGTCACCACCGCGGGCTGCGCCGCCATCGTGGCCGCCGGAGGCGCGGCCCGCCTGCCCGACGGCGTCCGGGCCGCCCTGGATGTCTCCTGGGCGGCCCTGTCCGACCACGGCCGGCGGACGCTCGTGGTGCGGTCCTCCTCGCCCGGCGAGGACGGCGCCACCTCTTCCATGGCGGGCCAGTTCACCTCCGTGCTCGGCGTGAAGGGGCTCGACGCCTTCTTCGCCGCCGTGGACCGGGTGATCGCCTCCGCCCCGGCCGGCCACCCGTCGGGCGGCGGCGACGAGCCCACGCCCATGGCCGTGCTGGTGCAGCCCCAGGTCTACCCCCGCTGGGGCGGCGTGCTGTTCGGCGTCGACCCCGTCACCGGCCGCCGGGACCGCCTGGCCCTGGCCACGGTGGACGGCGGCCCCGACCAGCTGGTCAGCGGCACCGTGGAGGGCAGTCGAGCCACGCTGTCCCGCCGGGGCCGCCTCCTGGCCACCGAGGGTGACGGTCCGCGGCTGCCGTCCCGCCAGCGTCGGGCGCTGGCTCGCCTGGCGGCCCGGGCCCGGGATGCCTTCGGGTTGCCCCAGGACATCGAGTGGGCCCTGGACCACGAGCAGGGCCTGCTGCTGCTCCAGAGCCGCCCGGTCACCGCCGTCGGCGTGGCCGCCGACGCCCGAGGCCCCGTGCTGGGCCCCGGCCCCGTGGCCGAGACCTTCCCCGACCCGCTGGCGCCGCTCGAGGTCGACCTGTGGCTGGAGCCCCTCCGGGTGGCCCTGGGCCAGGCCGTGCTCCTCACCGGCGCCGCCGCCCGCCGCCATGTGTCCGCCTCGCCGGTGGTCACGGCCGTGGACGGCTGGGCCGCCGCCGACCTCGACCTGTTGGGCATCGCCTCCACGAAGCGCTCCTTCTGGGCCCGCTTCGACCCCCGCCCGCCGGCCCGCCGCCTCCAGGCCGCCTGGCGCACCGGGCGGCTGCGGGCCGCCCTCCCCGGCCTGGCCTCCGACCTGGTGGGCCGCGCCGACCACGAGCTGTCCACCGTGGCCTCGCCGCACCTCCTCTCCGACGCCGACCTGGTCAAGGTGCTGCGCGGCTCGAACCAGGCCCTGGTGGCGCTCAACGCCCACGAGATCCTGGCCGGCATGCTCAGCCCCGTCCCCGCCGCCGGCGGGGGCGGCGGCGGGACGTCGGCCGGGGTTGCCCTCCATGTGGTCGCCGCGGCCCGGGCCAGCGGCCTGTCGGACGCCGAGATCCTGGCCCGCCACCCGGTGGTGCTGA
>JBOGHQ010000487.1:0-5287 GCA_050744785.1 Acidimicrobiales bacterium
GCCCCCGCCGGCCGGCGGCGGTCTGTCCCGGGGCGGCCGGGCACCGGCGCTCTGTCCGACGTCGGGGCCAGCCTGCGCCCCCGTGCCGTCAGGGGCGCTGGACCGGGTCCTCGGCGCTGGACCAGTACGTGGCGGCCCAGGCCACGCCCAGTGCCATCACCACCACCCCGGGGATGGTGTGCCAGGCGGCCACCTTCTCGGCCACGATGCCGTCGCCGGCATCGCGCACCAGGGGCAGGTGGGTGGCCAGCATCCACAGGCCGGCCAGCGCGATGCCGAAGCCGGCCAGCAGCGGGAAGGAGCCCCCGGCGGTGCCGGCCCGGTCCCGTGCCAGCTGGGCCGCGGACAACGCGATCATCAGCAGACCCGGCACCACGTGGTCGGCGAACTCGTTCTTGGCGGCGGCGTTGAGGTCGTCGCCGAGCAGCACGTAGGGCGTCACCGCCGCCCACAGCCCGATGATCAGCCCGGCATAGGGCAGGGCCAGGCGGAACGAGCCGGACCGGGCGGGGGCGCCTGCCTCGTGTGCCACCGCCTATGCGGGTACCGGCAGCAGGCTGCGGGCCAGGTCGCAGAGGGCCCGGACGGCGGGCGACTCGGGGGCCAGGTCGAGGGGGGCCACGCCCTTGCGGTCGGCCTCCACGATGGCGGGGTCGTCGGGTATGGGGACGATCTCGTGATCGCCGAAGGCGGCCCGGAGGGTCTCCAGGTCGGCCTCGCCCCGCACCCGGCTGGCCACCACGACGACCCGGCCCAGCTGCTTGTCCCTGGCCAGCTCGGCGGCCCGCACGCCCACCTCGATGGACTTGGGCGTGGGCTCGGCGACCACCAGCACGGCGTCGACCCGCTGCTCGCCCAGCCGGGTGAGCGTGCCGATGCCCGCCTCCAGGTCGGCGATCACGGTGAGACCTTCGAAATCAACGGATCCGAGCAACTGCTCGGGGGACAGCCCGCATCAGGCTCAGCCGGGTTGCGGGTTCTCGATCCGGCTCACCACCGCCAATCTCACCCCGTCGGGGGCGTCGGACCCGAAGCGGGCGATGAGATCGTCCCAGCCGGGGGCGTGCTCCTCGCCGCCCTCCTCCAGGGATTCGCGCATGGCGACCAGGCGCTCGGTCTCGAAGTCGCCCACCCCGAGCGAGATGCCCAGGTTGGGATTGGAGTCGCAATCGAGGGCGACCACGGACAGCCCGTGGCGGGCCAGTGTCCGGGCGACCACGGCTGACGTGGTGGTCTTGCCCGATCCGCCCTTGCCGACGACGGCAACCCTCATGCGATGCGCTCCTCGGTCAGTTGCTCAGCCAACGATTCTACCGCCTGCACGGCCTTTGAGTCCGGGGCCATGTCGATGGGCGCGGCCATCTTCTGCTCCGCCTCGGCGAAGGCCTCGTCCCACGGCACCACGCCGACGACCTCCAGCCCGGTGCGCCGGGCCACCATCTCGGCGTCCTCCGGCTCCCGCACCTTGTTGGCCACGGCCACGATGCGGCGGGGGTGCTCCTCGTCCAGTCCCAGGCGGGCCAGGCGCCGGCCGGTGAGCAGCGACTTGGCCGTGGGCTCCACCACCACCAGCACCGTCTGGGCGTAGTCGCCCCAGCCCGAGAACGCCTGCCGGGTCCCGCCCGGCAGGTCACCCACCAGGTTCCAGCGGTCGTCGGGCAGCTCCCGGATGATCTGGCGGAAGGCGAACTGGGACCGGAACAGGGCCCGGGTCTGGCCCCGGTGCTTGCCGAACTGGAGGAACCGCACGCCGTCGGGGGCGGTGGCGGCGAACTGCTCCACCGCGTCGACGGCGCTGAGCCCCGTGCGGAGGCGGAACCGTGGCCCCTCCTCGCCCTCCTGGCGCTCCTCGATGGCCTCGTCGGGGAGGGGTGCGTCGGAGAGCTCCAGGCCGAGCGAGTAGGCCAGGCCCGGCATGGGGTCGGAGTCGATGGCCAGGATGGGGACGCCACGGCGGGCCAGGGCCCGGCAGAACGTCCCGGCGATGGCTGACTTGCCCACGCCGCCCTTGCCCACGAAGGCGACTCTCACGCTTCGACGCTCCTCGGTGCCGGTTCCGGCTCGGCGCCCGGTGACGGCGCCGGTCCCGGCCCAGGCTGGTCCGCTGACGCCGACCGGTCTGCCGGCTCCGGCTCCACCTTGGTGTCGTGGTCCTCCGGCTCCCGGTCGTCGCGGCGGGGTCGGGTGCGACCCGACAGCCGCCAGCCGACCAGGCAGAGCGCGCTCAGCCCGAGCAGGACGGCCGCCACCGGCAGGCGGGCCAGCGCCGGCGACTCCTTGGTCGACACCTGCACCCGGGCCAGCGCCACGTCCTGGCGGGCGGTGTCCTCGGTGCCGAGGCGGGTGTCGGTCCACGCCGTGAGCGTCTCGTCGTCGTCGCTGTGGATGCCGAGGCGGGACCCGAAGTCGGGCTCCACCTTGGCGTTGGCGGAGAAGCCGACCCGGGAGTCGAACGGGGCCGACGACACCGGCAGGTTCTCGAAGGTCTGGCCGTCGTCGTCCGAGTAGGCCAGGTAGGTCTCGGTGAGGAGGTTGCTGGGGTCGCTGCGCCGGTCGTAGAAGACGACGTCGACCCTCCCGCCCGGAGCCACGTCCACCTGGGGCATGTACTGGTCGGTGCCGTCCTTCAGGCGGTTGTCGTTGACCCGCACCGGTGCGCCCCAGCTGACGCCGCCGTCGGTGGAGCGCCGGACGAAGGCGTCGAGGTCGCCGTTGCGGCCGTCGGCCCACGCCACGTACAGCGACCCGTTCGGGCCCGCCGCGATGGAGGGGAACTCGGGGAGGAAGACGAGGAAGCGCTTGGTGGGGACGACGCTGTCGTCCACCTCCACGCCCTTGGACCAGGTGCGCCCGCCGTCCCTCGACGTCGTGACCACCAGTGCGAAGGGCTCCTCCCACACCGGTCCGTCGAGGTTCTGGTAGTCACGGCTGTCACGCTTGAAGTCCTGGTAGAGCACCACGACGTTGCCGGCGCTGTCCACCGCCGGGCTGGCCGCCCCCACCCGCTGGCGCTCGGCGTCGCTCACCGCCACCGGCTCGGAGAAGGTCGTGCCCCCGTCGTCGGAGCGCACCAGCACCACCGGGCTGGGGTAGGCCACGATGGCGTAGGGAGCCACATCGGCCACCTTCAGCCAGGTGACGTAGACGGTGCCGCCGGCGTCGACCGCCAGCCGGGCCTGGAAGGCCAGGTCGCCGGCGATCCTCACCGGTTCGGAGAGGGTGCGGCCGCCGTCGGTGGACTTGGACAGCCACAGGTTGTTGGGCCGGTTCCCCGCCCCCTGGAGGTTCACATAGGTGACGTAGAGCGTGCCGTCCTGGGCGAAGGCGACGTCGGGGGCGAAGGGCCGGTCGAGGCCGGCCGGAAGGGGCAGGGCGGTGGTCTGCCAGGCCCGCCCGCCGTCGAAGCTGATCTGGAGGGACGCCGAGAAGCCGGGCAGGTCGACTCGGTGCACCACCACCACGTTGCGGGGCTGGGTGGGGTTGCGGGCCACGGTAGGGGAGTTGTTGGCGTCGATGGGCCCGGCCGGGTTGACGAAGACGTTCTGGCCCACCTCGGCCGAGGTGTCGGTGGTGATCATCAGAACGGCGGCCGCCAGGGCCAAGCCGGCGAACAGGGCCGCCGCCAGGGCCAGTGCCGTCCTCCGGCCTCGCCGGCCGCCCCCCACTCGTGTCATCGGCCCTTGACTCTACCCGCAGGACTAGGTGTGAGATGTGACGAGCGTCACCCGGGGTGGCGGTCCGCACCGGGCCCCACCCGCTCGAACCTGTGCGCGACGTGCCAGAGCGCCCAACTACACCCTCCAGACGAATGACAGGGTTGACCTTTCTCCCGGCCACGGTACCCTCTGCGTTGCTGACCAGTGAGGGGGACCAGGGGGCTCGGGATGACGAAGCCGTACGTGCGCGCGGTCCGCCGCGGCGCAACTTCAGTGGTGCTGGCCATCGTGGCGACGCTCGTGCCCAGCCTCGGGCCGAGCTACGCCGAGGAGGCCACGTCCTCACCTCGTTGAGAGGGCGTGATCGCCAGGACGGCCACGACCGTCACCACCGCCAACGGTGACGGCACTGAGACCATCAGGATCTACAACCAGGAGCTCAACTACCAGGACGACACCGGCGCCTTCCGTCCGCGCGACAACTCCGTGGTGGCGGACGCCCAGGGTGGCTACCGCCGGGCGGCAGGACCGGAGTCCGTCCGGTTCGCGGCCAACGCCGATAGTGACGTGGTGACGGTGGCGGACGACGGCTGGTCCCTCGGCTTTGCCCATGGCCGGCGCGCGGCGGGGCCGGCAGGCCGCCGTCCAGCAGCCAGACGGCATCCGCTTCAGCGGCGTGGCCGAGGCCGTTGACCTGGAGTACCGGCTCCTGGCCTGGGCAGCGACCTCAAAGAGGACATCGTCCTCAACCGCTCGCCGGGCGAAGGCTTCTCGGGGACCTTCCGGTTCCTGCTGAACCTGACGGAGCTTGTGCCCGTCCAGCGGGACGGCGGTCGGATCGACTTCATCACTCTCACCGGGGAGAAGGTCGCCAGAATACCGACCGGCATCGCCTACGACGCCAAGCACGGGCCGGCCTACGGGAACAGGTTCGGCCCCCTGCTGAACCCGGTCACGAACAGGCTCGTCGACCTCGGCGACGGCAGGTGGGCGGTTGACGTCTCGGTCGATCGCAGCTGGGTCCTCGACCCTGACAGGATCTTCCCCGTCACTCTCGACCCGGTTGTGCAGATGGGCCGGGACACGCCGGGGAGTGACTTCACGCACTACACCCGCCCGGACGGGACACACACCACCGACCCCTACGCGGCGTGGAACAGCATCGGTCCGGTCGAGGTCGAAGAGTGGATCGATGGCTGCTGGCACCCGGTCCAGCTGACGGCCCGCACCTTCTTGCACTTCGAGCTCGGCCAGGTCGCCGGCCGCACCATCCAGTCCGCCGTGCTCAGGGGCTACTTCACCAACACCGGCAACATCCGCGTCGGCCCCCTGACCAACAACCAGAACATCCCGAACACCTACGAAGGCCGGGACATGCCCATCGCGTCCGACGCGTGGAACAGCCTGCCCATCACCGAGTGGGTGCAGAACTGGGCCAGCGGGACCTGGCCCAACTACGGGCTCGAGCTGTGGACCGACGAGGCGAAGACCTTCGGCGTGCGGGCCATGGACGGCGCCGGGGAGGGCCCCTACGTAGAAGTGCGCTACGAGTCGCCTCCGGTGTACGAGAACATCAGTGCCAGCACGGAGTGGACCTGGGCCTTGAGGCCCGAGCGCAGGTTGACCAGCTT
>JBOGHQ010000488.1:0-1522 GCA_050744785.1 Acidimicrobiales bacterium
GGGGCGGCTCGACCACGAGCGGCGGGGCGGCCACCTCGACCGCCGGTGCGGCCGCTGCGACCGCCGCGGGGCGGGTCTCCTCCCGCACCGGGATGATCCGCACCGGCGTGCTCACGGGCTGGAGGACGGCGGCGGCGGCCGCGACGGAGGCCGCACCCATGGCGGCGGTGCGGCCGGCCGCCTCGATGGAGCGGCGCACCCCGCCGAAGGCGGGTGTGAAGGGTATGGCGGCCAGGAAGGCGAACGGCCCCATGGCCCAGCGCACCCGGCCGAGGGCCACGCTGAGGAAGGCCCGCACCACCACGGGGTCGAAGTGGGCCCCGGCCATGGCGGCGAGCTCCCGGCGAGCGGCGGCGGCGCTCATTCCGGTGCTGTAGGCCCGGGGCGACGTCATGGCGTCGTAGCTGTCGGCCACGGCCACGATGCGGGCGCCGAGGCTGATCTCGTGGCCAGCCAGCCCGTAGGGGTAGCCGGTACCGTCGTAGCGCTCGTGGTGCTGCTCGATGGCGAGGGCCCATGGCCCCAGCCAGTCCCGAAGGGACTGGGCCAGGCGGGCCCCCTCCAGGGGATGGCGGCGCAGCGCCTCCCAGTCGTCGGTGGTGAGGGGGTGGTGGTTGTTCAACGTCGAGGGCGGGACCGACAGCTTCCCGAGGTCGTGGAGGAGGGCAGCCCACCGGAGGCGGTCCCGCTCGTCGTCATCCAGGCCCAGCTCGGCCCCGATGAGGTCGGCGTAGGCACGGACCCGCTCGGAGTGGCCCCTGGTGTTGCGGTCGTGGCTGTTGAGGCTGGCGGCCAGGGCGAGGATGGTGTGGGCCGCCTGGGCCGGCTCCAGGTCGCCTCGCGCCAGGGCGTCCACCTCCCGGTCCTGGAGGCGCCGGGTGGAGCCACTGCGCAGGGCCACGCCGAGCCGGGACGGGGCCCGGTCGGGGAAGATGAGCGACAGCTGGAGCAACCCGGCCAGGGGCAGCAGGCGGCGCACGGCCCGGTCGAACACCAACATGGCGCCGAGGGAGGCGGCCAGGACGCCCGCCCACCACAGCAGGTGCTCACCCGGGCCGTCGGGCTCGGCCAGGGCGCTGGCCATGAGCCAGGCGGCCAGCAGCGACGCCCCGAGCGGGATGGCGAAGAGCACGACCCGCAGCCCGGCAGCGAGGCCGGGCCGGCTCTCCCACCGGGACCGAGCCGGGACGGACGGCGTCGACGTCGGAGCCGAGCCGTTGGCGACCGAGGTCGCCGCCGCACCCCTGGAAGCCGGCGTTGTACGCATGTCGACAGATTGCGGGCCGCCCACCACCCGGGGTGATGTTCGGGCGCCCCGTCGAAGGTACGGGCGCGGCCTCGGCTATGTCAACAGGCCCGCTGGCGGGGGACCATCCAGCAACCGGTGATGATCAGGCCGAGGAGGGCCACGGCACCGGCCACGAGGGGGCCGGTCATCGCGCTGGCCGTCTTCACCGGGTGCTGGGCGGCGGTGGCCCCGGCGTCGAGGACCACCGGCACCGGGGCGGGCACGGCCACGGGC
>JBOGHQ010000489.1:0-4939 GCA_050744785.1 Acidimicrobiales bacterium
GCGGCGAGCCGGGCCGGTACTTGCCGGTGAGGATGCCCTGGGCCAGCGGCGACCACACGACGTTGCCGATGCCCTCCTGCTCGCAGAGCGGGAAGACGTCCCGCTCGGGGCCGGAATGGAGGATCGAGTACTGGGGCTGGCTGGACACGAAGCGCTCCACGCCGGGCAGGGCCAGGGCGGCCCGGACCTGGCCGGTCGTCCACTCGCTGAAGCCCAGGTAGCGGGCCTTGCCCTGGCGCACCACCTTGGTGAGGGCCTCCATGGTCTCCTCCAGCGGCGTGTCCCGGTCGTAGCGGTGGCACTGGTAGAGGTCCACGTGGTCGGTGCGCAGCCGGCGCAGGGAGGCGTCGCACTGCTTGGCGATCTGGGCCGCCGACAGGCCCCGGTCCCGCTTCGACATGGGGAAGAAGACCTTGGTGGCCAGGATGTAGGAGGAGCGCTCCACCCCGGCCAGGGCCTCGCCCAGGAAGGACTCGGCCGCCCCCCGGCCGTAGACGTTGGCCGTGTCGATGAAGTTGATCCCCGCGTCGAAGGCGGTGCGCAGGCAGGCCCGGGCCCGCTCGTCGTCCACCGCCGAGCCGTAGGTCAGCCACGACCCGAGGCTGATCTCGGAGACGTGGAGGTCGCTGCGGCCCAGGCGCCGGTAGTTCACAGCCCGGATGCCTACCAGAACCTCCAGGTGATGACCGACGCCACGCCGCCGGCTTCTAGGCCGCCTCCGGGCTGGTGGGAGCGATGGTGGCCTCCGCGGCGCGAAGGGCGCGGCGGTGGCGGTCCCAGGCCCACGCCGCCGACTCCCGGGCCAGGGCGGGGTGGTAGCGCCACCGCAGCAGCTGCCGCTCGGCCGACTCCAGGTCCTCGCCCAACTCCAGCAGGGACAGGGCCAGCTGCCGGCCCCGGCGGCGCAGGCCGTCGACGGCCGGCGTGCGCAGGTCGGTCTCCTGCATGGCCTGGTGCTGGGCCTGGAGCACGGCCGGGAGGCGGGCCACCTGGCGCCGGTTGAGGGGCGGCACCTTGCGCCGCACGGCGAGGGCACGGTCGCCGTGGGCCTGGGCCAGGTCGAACTGCACCAGCCGGGTGAGGGCGCGCATGAACGGGGAGTTGCGCCCGCCCTTGTCGCCCAGGCCCAGGCTGCGGGCCGTGTCGGCCAGGTTGAGCTCGAAGCCGGCCGGGTTGGCCTCCAGGCCGAACACCAGCCGGCGCAGGAGCCAGGTCGTGCTGGGGCCGAGGATTCCCAGCCAGTAGGTCTCCACGTAGTGGGAGCGAGGGTCGTGCCCGAGCGAGTCGATCACGTCGTCGGGCCAGGGCCGGATGGTCAGCGCCTCGGCCGGGGGCGAGGCGGGGGCGGGCGCGGGGACGGGGACGGGAGGAGCGGACATGGTCGAGGAGCCTCCGGGTGCTGCTGGGGGGCGGGAGCGGGGAAGTGCGTTTCAATGTATTTCATACCTTCCCGGTCACGGCTGTCAACCCCTGCCGGCGCTTCTTGCCGCGGAAATCGACCACCAGCGGTCGATCTTCACTGCAAGAAGCGGGGCCCGGTCACCAGCCGCCGCGGTGGACGACCTCGGCGAGGGGGCGGCGGCCCCGGGCCACCGACGATGACGGGCGGTCGCCGGGAGCGGGGTGGCCGAGGGCTACGGCCCCGATGGGCCGGTGGCCGGTGGGCACACCGAGGTCGGCGAGGAGGGCCCCCTCGTTGCGGCCGATGGCGAAGAACAGGGCGCCCAGGCCGGCATCGGTGGCGGCGAGGAGGACCAGCATGGTGGCGAAGGCGCAGTCCACCTGCCAGTAGGGGACGGCCCACGAGCCCGGCCCGGCGAGGCCGGTGGCGGCCTTGTCGGGCTCGCCGTAGCGATCCAGGTAGGCCTGCTCGCAGGCCAGGGGCAGGACCAGCACTGGCGCCCGCAGGAGGCCGGGCCAGCGGAAGCCGGCCCGCTCGGCGGGGGGAAGGGTGTGGCGCCAGAACCGCTCCGTCTGCTCCGGGCCCTCCAGCACCACGAAGGCCCACCCCTGGGTGAAGCCGGCCGAAGGGGCGTGGGTGGCCGCCGCCAGCAGCCGGTCCACCACCAGTCGATCGACGGGCCGGTCCTCGTAGTCCCGCACCATGTGGCGGCGGCGGATGGCCTGGTGGAGCTCCATGGCGCCGACACTACGCCGGGCCGGGTTGGGGAATGTCGACCAAGGAGGTAGGGTTTAGGGGAGGTACCCACTTCGGAAAGCTGCAGGTGCTCCGTGCCGTCATCCCGCGACTTGCTCGCTCAGGCCAAGGCCCAGATCACCGAGATCGACGGCGCCACCGCCGAATCTCGGCTCGGCTCGGCCATCGTGCTCGACGTGCGGGAGCCCGACGAGTACGAGCAGGGCGCCATCCCCGGCGCCGTCCACATCCCCCGCGGCCACCTGGAGGGCCGGGTGGAGGGGCGGCTGGCCGACAAGTCGGCGCCGGTGATCGTGCACTGCGCCAGCGGGTTCCGGTCCGCCTTCGCCGCCAAGACCCTCAAGGACCTCGGCTACCAGGACGTGGCCAGCCTGGCCGGCGGCTTCAACAAGTGGAAGGACGAGGGCCGGCCCTGGTCGGTGCCCACGTCGCTCAGCGCCGAACAGCGCAACCGCTACCACCGCCACCTCCTGCTGCCCGAGGTGGGCGACGCCGGCCAGCAGAAGCTGCTGGAGTCCAAGGTGCTGCTGCTGGGTGCCGGCGGCCTGGGGTCACCGGCCGCCCTCTACCTGGCCGCGGCCGGGGTGGGCACGCTCGGCATCGTCGACATGGATGTGGTGGACGCCTCCAACCTCCAGCGCCAGCTGCTCCACAACATGGACCGGATCGGGGAGCGCAAGGTCGACTCGGCCAAGAAGACCCTCACCGCCCTCAACCCCGACGTCACGGTCGCCACCTACGACGTGCGACTGGGGGCCGACAACATCCTCGACGTCATCCACGGCTACGACGTCATCGTCGACGGCACCGACAACTTCCCCACCCGCTACCTGGTCAACGACGCCTCGCTGCTGAAGCGCATCCCCGTGGTGCACGGGTCGATCTTCCGCTTCGAGGGGCAGGCCACCGTGTTCGCCCCCTATGAGGGGCCGTGCTACCGGTGCATGATCCCCGAGCCGCCGCCCGCCGAGCTGGCCCCGTCCTGCGCCGAGGCGGGGGTGCTGGGCGTGCTGCCCGGCATCGTGGGCAGCATCCAGGCCATGGAGGCCATCAAGGTGCTGCTGGGCCTGGGCGACCCGCTCATCGGGCGGCTCCTGGCCTACGACGCCCTGGAGGAGTCGTTCCGCACCTTCAAGGTGCACCGCGACCCCGACTGCCCGGCCTGCGGCCCCAACGCCGGCCCCATCGTCATCGCCGAGTACGACGAGCTGTGCATGCCCCATCCCGTCGCCGTCGGAAGCGGAGCTTCCTCGGCGAGTTGATCGTGCCGCGGGGGCCGGCGGAGCGGCCCTCGCAGCGCTGTCCTTCTGGGCCGGCAGCCGGGGAGGGCCGCCTCCGGCGGCCGGCGGTCGTAGCCTCGCCCCTCGTGGCGAGCGACCGTCAACGGGAGCGGCGCACCGAGTCGGGGATCGAGGTCCGGGCCGTCTACACGGCGGCCGACCTGCCGGGCTGGGACCCCGACGAGCGGCTGGGGTTCCCGGGCCGGCCCCCGTACGCTCGGGGCGTCCACCGGGACATGTACCGGGGCCGGTTGTGGACCATGCGGCAGTACGCCGGCTTCGGCGACGCCGAGGCCACCAACGAGCGGTTCCGGCTGCTGCTGGACGCCGGCCAGACCGGGCTGTCGTGCGCCTTCGACCTGCCCACCCAGATGGGCTACGACTCCGACCACCCCCGCGCCGAGGGCGAGGTGGGCCGGGTGGGGGTGGCCATCGACACCGTCGACGACATGCGCCGGCTGCTGGCCGGCCTCCCCCTCGACCAGGTGGCCACGTCCATGACGATCAACGCCACCGCCGCCATCCTGGTCCTGCTCTACCAGCTGGTGGCCGAGGAGCAGGGCGTGGCGCCGGACCAGATCCGGGGCACGGTCCAGAACGACATCCTCAAGGAGTACGTGGCCCGGGGCACCTACATCTACCCGCCCCGGCCGTCCATGCGCCTGGTCACCGACCTGTTCGCCTACTGCCGGCGCCACCTGCCGGCGTGGAACACCATCTCGGTGTCCGGCTACCACATCCGCGAGGCCGGCTCCACGGCCGTGCAGGAGCTGGCCTTCACCCTGGCCGACGGGATCGCCTATCTCCAGGCCGCAGTCGACGCCGGGCTGGCGGTGGACGATGTGGCGCCCCGGATGAGCTTCTTCTGGAACGGGCACAGCAACCTGTTCGAGGAGGTCGCCAAGTTCCGGGCCGCCCGGCGCATGTGGCACCGCATCGTCACCGAGCGCTTCGGCGCCGCCGACCCCCGGTCGGGCCAGCTCCGGTTCCACACCCAGACGGCGGGGTCCTCCCTCACCGCACAGCAGCCCGAGAACAACGTGGTGCGGGTCACGGTCCAGGCCCTGGCCGCGGTGCTGGGCGGCACCCAGAGCCTCCACACCAACGGCTTCGACGAGGCCTTCGGGCTCCCCACCGTGCGGGCCGCCACGCTGGCCCTGCGCACCCAGCAGGTGATCGCCCACGAGTCCGGCGTGGCCGACACCGTCGACCCGCTGGCCGGCTCCTACTTCGTGGAGGCCCTCACCGAGGAGGTGGAGGCAGGCGCCTGGCGCTACCTCGAGCACATCGACCAGCTGGGCGGGGCGGTGGCCGCCATCGAGGCCGGCTACATCCAGGACGAGGTGGAGCAGGCCGCCTACGCGGTGGCCCGCGCCGTGGAGGCCGGCACCAAGGTGGTGGTGGGCGTCAACCGCTTCGTGGACGCCGGCGGGGCGGCGCCGGCCGAGCTGCTGCCGGTCGACCCCGAGCTGGAGCGGCGCCAGGCTGAGCGGGTCCGGGC
>JBOGHQ010000490.1:0-9613 GCA_050744785.1 Acidimicrobiales bacterium
CGTCCAGCAGCCACAGCTCGGGGGCCCGGGCCACCACCGCGGCCAGGGCCACCCGGCGGCGTTGGCCGGCCGACAGCCGGCCGACGGGCGTGCGCCGCAGACGCCCCTCGATGCCGAGGCGGGCCAGGGTGGGATCCACCGAGGCGGGGTCGCCCCCCGCCGCCCGCACCGCGAAGCGGAGGTTGTCGGCGGCGGTGAGGTCGTCGTAGAGGGAGCCGGCGTGGCCCAGCAGCCCCACCCGGCGCCGCACCGCCCTCCGGTCGGCCCGCAGGTCGTGGCCCAGCACCGCCGCCTCCCCCGACACGACCTGGACCAGCCCCGCGCAGGCGCGCAGCAGGGAGGTCTTGCCGGCACCGTTTCCACCCTGGAGCAGCACGATCTCCCCCGCCCGCACCTCGAGGTCCACGCCGGCGAGAGCTGGGAATCGGCCGAGCAGGGCGACGGCGGAACGGAAGCGAACTGCGGGGGCCATGGCGGCAGCAGCAATGCTACGGGTGACGGGTCCCTTTCTTCCAAGCGGCGCCCGCCCCGGGCCCCTGTCCCGTACCGTGACTGGATGGACGTTCGACGGGGGGTGGCCGCCCTGGGCCGGGCCATGATCCGGGCCGGGGCCCTCATCCTCCTCTTCGTCGCCTACCAGCTGTGGGGCACCGGGATCGCGGAGGCCCGCCACCAGCGCAAGCTCACCAAGCAGTTCGAGGAGTCGCTGGCCCAAGCGGCCACGTCCACCACCTTCAGCCCGACCACCACCACCGCCGTGCCCGTGCCGGGCTCCACGGTGGCCACCACCGCCACCGTTCCCCAGGCCACCCAGGCCCCGCCCCCGGCGCCGGCCGGCGACGCGGTGGCCATCATCAAGATCCCCAAGCTCAACCTGGAGAAGGCGGTGGTCCAGGGGGTCACGCTGAACCTGCTGAAACGGGGCCCCGGCCACTACCCCACCACGCCCATGCCCGGCCAGCCCGGCAACGCCGCCATCGCCGGCCACCGCACCACCTACGGGGCGCCCTTCGGCCGGCTCGACAAACTGGAGGCGGGCGACCCCATCCTCATCACCACCCGCCAGGGCCGCTTCCGCTACGAGGTCACCCGCAAGCAGATCGTGCAGCCCGACGAGACCAGCGTCCTGCGCCAGAGCGACGAGAACCTGCTCACCCTCACCACCTGCCATCCCCGCTTCAGCGCCTCCAAACGGCTCATCGTCGTGGCCGTCCTCACCGGCGAGGCGGCCGACGTGCCGGCCCCGCCCCCGACGACCACCACCCTGCCGCCCACGACCGTGCCGCCCACCACCTTGCCCGGCGCGACCGGCGCGCCCACCTCGGTGGCGACCACCACGACCACCACGACGCAGCCGTCGCTGCTGGCCGCCGAGGAGGAGGGGCTGTCCGGGCGGAGTGCCTCCAACGGGCCGGCCATCGCCTGGGGGGCGGCCGCGGCCGGCGTCTGGTTCCTGGTCTGGCTGGCGTCCAAGCGGTGGCGAAGGTGGAAGTGGCCGTTCTACGTCGTCGGCACTCCGGTGTTCCTCGTGGTGCTGTTCGTGTTCTTCGAGAACTTCAGCCGCCTGCTGCCGTCGAACTACTGACGGCGCACGGCGTGCCCGCGCCGGCGGTTCTGGTACCGGAAATCGACCCCCTGGGGTCAGTTCCCGGTACCAGAACCCGATCGGCGCTCGTCACAGGCCGATCAGCCAGCCCAGGCCGATGTCCTCCATGGCCCGCACGAGCCAGCTGGACAACCGTGACAGGCGGTTGGTGAGGAGGAGCACGCCGAAACCGGCCAGCAGGAGGCCGGAGACCAGGTTGATGGTTCGGGCGTGGCGCTTGACCCAGGCCAGGGTCCCGGCCAGCCGGCCGAAGGCCACTCCGGTGGCCACGAACGGCACGCCCAGGCCCAGGGAGTAGGCGAGGAGGAGCGAGACCCCCCGCCCCAGGGTGGACTCGGTGGCGGCGATGGACAGCACCGAGGCCAGCACCGGGCCGAGGCAGGGCGTCCAGCCGAAGGCAAAGGCCATGCCCATCACCGGGGCGCCGAAGACACCGAGCTTGGAAGGCGACACGTGGGCCCGCTTCTCCCGCTGGAGGAAGGCGGGCGTCACCACGCCGGCCATGGCCAGGCCCATGACGACGACCACCGAGCCGGCGATCTGGTTGAGCCCCCGCTGATGGTCGATGAGCAGCTGTCCGACGGCACTGGCGGCGGCGCCCAAGGCCACGAAGACCACCGTGAACCCGGCCACGAACAGCAGCGTGGCCCGCAGGAGCCGGCGGGTGTCGGTCTTGGTGGCCACGGCCAGCTCGGCGGTGCCCACCCCAGACATGAGCGACAGGTAGCCCGGCACCAGGGGCAGCACGCAGGGCGAGAGGAACGACACCATGCCGGCCGCGAAGGCCACCAGCAGGCCCGGGTTGGAGGCAGCCAGCACCATGGGGTTCAGCGCCCCTCGAACCGGGGCGGCCGGCGCTCGGCGAAGGCGGCCACGCCCTCGGCCAGGTCGGCGCTGGCCCAGGCCCGGCGCCGGGCCTCCTCCACGTCGTCGTCGGCCATGGCCCCCTCGAGGCGGTTCAGGGCCAGCTTGTGGGCGGCGATGGTGAGCGGGGCCAGGGAGCCGATGTGGTCGGCCCACACCAGCGCGTCCTCCAGCCGGCCGGACCGCTGGGCCAGGCCGAGGCGCACCGCCTCGGTGCCGCTGATCTCCTCGGCGGCCAGCAGGATGGCGCGCGCCGGGCCGTGGCCGGCCAGCAGGGCCACGCGCTGGACACTGGCGTGGTCCATCACCAGACCCAGTTTGGCGGCCGGCACCCCGAACCGGGAATCGGCGGCGGCCACCCGGAGGTCGCAGGACACGGCCAGCTGGAGGCCGGCGCCCAGCGCCACCCCCTCCACGGCCGCCATGACCGGCACGGGCAGGGCCAGGATCGTGTCCAGCAGCGATCGGAGGGCGGCCAGGAAGGTCTCGTCGGGCACGGCGGAGACATCGGCGCCGGCGCAGAAGTGCCCGCCCGCGCCGGCCAGCACGACGACCCGGTCAGAGGCTCGGCCCGCCTCCTCGAGGGCGCCCCGCAGGGCGTGGCAAGTGTCCGTGTCGAGGGCGTTGCGGCGCTCGGGGCGGTCGATGGTGACCAGCCGCACGGGGCCACGGGCCTCACTCCGGACCTTCACCGGGGGCGCCGTGTAAATCGACCGGCGTTGCGGAACAGTAGGAGCGTGATCCTCTTCATCATCAGCCTCATCATCGGTGGCCTCATCATCGGAGCCCTGGGCCGGCTGGCCGTCCCGGGACCGAATCCCATGACGATCGGCACCACCATCCTCGTCGGCATCGGCGGCTCGTTCCTGGGCGGCCTGGTCGGGTACCTGCTCCTCGGCCGGCCCGGCGGGTGGATCCTCGCCGTCCTGTGCGCCGCGCTCATCGTCTGGCTCATGCAGCGCAGCCAGGCCCGGCGCGCTTACTGATCCCCACCGGCCCGTTCTGGTCCCGGAAACGAGTCCGGTTCGGTACCGTTTTCGGGGCCAGAACCAGGCCCTGGTCGGGCCAGGCGGTGGCGGGCCTGGTTGACGGCGGCCAGTTGCCGGCTGTCAGAGGTGGCCTTGGCCAGCAGCCGCAGCCGCTCGTCCCAGCCGCCGGCGCCGGCCACGCCGAGCTCGAGGTCGCGCGCCAGGAGGCACAGCTGGAGCTCGACCTCGGTGTAGCGGGTCACGACCACCGGGAGCCGCTCCGCCTTGGCCACGGGGTAGCGGGTGCCGGCCACCAGCTCGTGGGGCTCCAGCTTGAAGATGCCGGCCAGGAGGGCGACGGTGCGCTCCCCCGGCGTGGACATGCCCGCCTCCACATGGGACAGGGCGGCCCGGGAGATGCCGACCCGCCCGGCCAGCTCCTGCTGGGTCCACCCGAGGGCGTTGCGGAGCTCGGCGATGCGGCGCCCGAGCGAGATCACCTGGGAAGTCTCGCGTGGGTGCGTCCCCAGTTGGCAGACAGCGTCGCAGCCGCCCTGTAGAACAGCCCCATGACCAAGCGCGCCCTCGTCACCGGCATCACCGGCCAGGACGGTTCCTACCTGGCCGAACACCTCCTCACCGAGGGCTACCAGGTCATCGGCATGGTCCGCCGGGCCAGCACCATGAACTTCGACCGCATCGTCCCCATCCAGGACCAGGTCGAGCTGGCGCCCGGTGACCTGCACGACGAGGCGTCGCTCATCAACGTCCTGCGCGAGCACCGGCCCGACGAGGTCTACAACCTGGCCGCCCAGTCGTTCGTGCAGACCTCGTTCAACCAGCCCGTGCTCACCGGCGAGGCCACCGCCCTCGGCGTGACGCGCATGCTCGACGCCATCCGCATCGTCGACCCCGAGATCCGCTTCTACCAGGCGTCGTCGTCGGAGATGTTCGGCAAGGTCGTCGAGGTGCCCCAGACCGAGACCACGCCCTTCTACCCCCGCTCCCCCTACGGCGTGGCCAAGGTCTACGGGCACTGGATCACGGTGAACTACCGGGAGTCCTACGACCTGCACGCCACCAGCGGGATCTTGTTCAACCACGAGTGCGTGCCGGCCGGAACGCCGATCGTGGTCCGCCGCAACGGCTACATCGACATCCTGCCCATCGGCTCGATCGTGCCCCACCGCACCTCACCGAGGAGCGGCCGGCGCTATTCCACCGACGGCGGCGACTACGAGGTGTGGGACGGCCGGCAGTGGTCACCCTGCCTGGCCCGCACGGCGACCTGGCACGACGAGGAGGTCGTGACGATCCACGGGCGCGGTGGCGTGGTCACCGCCACCGCCGACCATGTGGTGTTCATGGCCGACGGAGCCGAGCGCCCCGCCGGTGAGGTCAACGAGGGCGACGAGGTGTTGCTCGCCGAGCAGCCTCCCGCCACGCTGGCCACGACCCTCACCGACGACGAAGCCTGGCTGCTCGGCGTGCTGACCGCTGAGGGATGGGTGTCGGCCGACGGCAAGGGGCGGGTCACGTGCGGCGACGAGGC
Source organism: Acidimicrobiales bacterium (assembly GCA_050744785.1). GTDB lineage: Bacteria > Actinomycetota > Acidimicrobiia > Acidimicrobiales > JBOGHQ01. Next base: position 4,991 of record JBOGHQ010000490.1, read on the forward strand.
CGTGCTGGCCGAGACTGCTACCGCCTGGGCACGGGTGGCGGCGGGGACATCACGCAAGTGGGACGGCCCGCGATCGGCCTTCAGTGATCAACGGACGGCCGCGCTGGAACTCTCCGGGAACCGGGCCTACCTGCGCATGATCAGGAGCGAGCTCTACAACAGCGACGGCTCGAAGCGGGTACCAACTCGCATCCTGAACGCAGCCCCGCACCTTCAGATCGCTTACCTGACCGGCTACAACCTGGGCGACGGGCTCAGAGCCGGGCATGGGATCGATCCGTTCAAGTCCTTTCGGACAACCTCGCCGTCGCTGGCCGCCGGGCTCGTCTGGCTGGGCCGCTCGGCCCTGGGCCGTCGGATCAGCGTGTTCGAGCAAGATGGAGCCCTCGGCGGTGGCACGAGCTGGCTGGTCAACCTCAACTCCTCCATGACGGTCGGAGAGCGCGGCGCCCACCTGCGGAAGCCGCAACCTGAGGTCCGCAAGGTCAGCCGGCGGCCCTACTCCGGATGGATGTTCGACCTGGCCACCGAGTCGGGGCGCTTCGCCGCCGGCGTCGGCCTGGTCGTGGTGCACAACTCCCCCCGGCGCGGGGTGGAGTTCGTCACCCGCAAGATCACCTACGGGGTGGCCCGGATCAAGCACGGGGTGGACAAGGAGCTGCGCCTCGGCAACCTCGACGCCAAGCGGGACTGGGGCTTCGCCGGCGACTACGTGCGGGCCATGTGGCTGATGGTGCAGCAGGACGGGCCGGCCGACTACGTGGTGGCCACCGGCGAGACGCACTCGGTGCGGGAGTTCTGCCAGCTGGCCTTCGCCCACGTCGGCCTCGACTACGAGCAGTTCGTGGTGCAGGACGAGCGCTTCGTCCGGCCCGCCGAGGTGGACTACCTGGTGGGCGACGCCTCCAAGGCCAAGCGGGAGCTGGGGTGGGAGCCCGAGGTCACCTTCGCCCAGCTGGTGTCGATGATGGTCGAGGCCGACATGCAGCTAGTGGCCAAGCAGCTGGGCAAGGGCTGACGGGACGGTCAGGACCACCGGGGCGGCCGCTTCTCGGCGAACGCCGCCGCCCCCTCCCGCGCCGCCTCGGTCAAGGAGGCCAGGGTGAGCAGCGGGTGGAGCTGCCCGAACGCCTCCCGAGCCCCGAGACCCCACACCGCGTAGAAGGCATCGCGCCCCAGGCGCAACGTCTCGGCCGGCTTGGCGGCTAGGGTGGCGGCCAGCTCGTCCACGGCTGCATCGAGCTGGTCGGCGGGGACGACCCTGGTGAGGAACCCCATGGCGTCCGCCTCGCGCGCGTCGATCCGCCGCCCCGTCATCATCAGCTCCAGCGCCTTGCGGGGCGGCAGGGCCCGGGCCAGCGGCACGCCGGCCAGGAAGGGCCACAGCCCCACGTCGATCTCGGGCAGCCCGAACACGGCGTCGTCCGAGGCCACCACCAGGTCGCAGGCCACGGCCAGCCCGAAGCCACCGGCCAGCGCCGCTCCCTTCACCCTGGCGATGGTGGGCTTGCCCAGCGACCACAGGTCGAGGAACAGCTCGGCCACCTCGCCCCGGTCGCGGTGGGCGCCGGCCACGTCACCGTCGCCGGCCGCCGTGCCCGCCAGGTCGGCCCCGGCGCAGAAGGCACGGTCGCCGGCGCCGGTGAGCACCACCACCCGCACACCGGTGTCGTCGCCCGCTCGGGCCAGGGCCCGGCGCAACTCCCCCACCGTGCTCCAGGCCAGCGCGTTGCGCCGCTCGGGGCGGTCGATGGTGACCCGGGCCACCCCCCCGGCGACCTCGAACCGCACCTCCTTCGCCACGGCGCCGGACGCTACCTTGGCCGGCCATGCGGGTCACGCCGGCTGTCACGACCGGCGGGTGACCCCGCCCGAGCCGCCCCCCGTTGCCGCCATCGTCTCGTTCCGCCTCGGCGGGCCGGACGGGGTCTCGGTGGAGGCGGCCAAGTGGGGCTGGGCCCTGGAGCAGCTGGGCTTCTCGGTGCGGACCGTGTCCGGCGGCGGGCAGGCCGACGTGGTGGTCCCGGGCCTCGGGATCGACCCTGCCGCCTCGCCCCCCCCGCAGCCGGCCGAGGTGGCGGTGGCCCTCGACGGGGCCGACCTCGTGGTGGTCGAGAACCTCTGCTCGTTGCCACTGAACCCGGCCGCCCTCGACATGGTGGCCGGCGTGCTCCGGGGCCGCCGGGCCGTGCTCCACCACCACGACCTTCCGTGGCAGCGGGAGCGCTTCGCCGCCCACCCGCCGCCGCCCGACGACCCGGCCTGGCTCCACGTCACCGTCAACGACCTGAGCCGGGCCCAGCTGGCCGGGCGCGGCATCCGGGCCCACACCCTGCGCAACTGCTTCGACCCCGACCCCCCGCCCGGCCGCCGGGACGGCGCGCGACGGGTGCTCGGCATCAGCCCCGGCGAGGTGGTGCTGCTCCATCCCACCCGGGCCCTGCCCCGCAAGGGGGTCCCCGCCGCGCTGGCGCTGGCCGAGGCGCTGGGCGCCCGCTACTGGCTCCTGGGGCCGGCCGAGGACGGCTACGGCTCCGAGCTGGAACGGCTTCTCGCGGATGCCAGCATGCCCGTGCACCGCGGCCTCCCCGACCTGCCCGGCGCCACCGTGGCCGACGCCTACGCGGCGTGTGATGCGGTGGTGTTCCCCTCTGCGTGGGAGGGCTTCGGCAACCCGGTGGTGGAGTCAGCCCTCCACCGCCGGCCGCTGGCCGTGGCCCGCTACCCGGTGGCGGTCGAGCTGGAGGCCTTCGGGTTCCGGTGGTTCCCCGCCGACGATCCGGGCCCACTGGCGGCGTGGCTGCGCCGCCCCGACCCCGACCTGCTCGACCACAACCAGGCGGTGGCGCGCCGGCACTTCTCGTTGGCCGCCCTGCCCGGCCGCCTCCGTGCCCTGTTCGACCAGGCAGGATGGGCGCCATGGCGGACCTGAGGGTGCAGAGAACGATGAGGACGCTCGACCTGGGTGCACGGGGACGACGGTCGACGCCCCTTCTCCCCTTCTGGTCCCGATATCGATACCGGTTCGGTACCGGTTTCGGGACCAGAACGCTCGGGTGGGACGGTCAGGTCGGTGACGACGGTGGATTCCCAGTGCCCCCATGGTGAGCGGCGACGATGCGCTGGCCGCCGACCCGGTGCGGGCCCGGCGGGCCCAGTGGGCGCGGTGGGCGGTGACCGGGACACGAGTCGGCTACGGCCTGGTCCTGTTCGCCGTCGTCGCCTTCGTGGTCGGCTTCCTCACCGACTTCCCGTCCGTCACCACCACCGTGGTGGTGATCTGCCTGCTGGGCACCATCGTCACCCTGGCCCCTGGCATCGTCATCGGCTACGCCGTCAGGGCGGCCGAGCGCGAGGATCGCGAGCTGGGCCGGTAGCGTCCGGCCCGCCATGGTCCGCGCCGCCGTCCTCGCCCAGGTGGGCCAGCCCCTCGAGATCCGCGACGACGTGGAGGTCGAGGACCCCCACGCCGGCGAGGTGCAGGTCCGGATGGTCGCCTCGGGCGTCTGCCACTCCGACCTGTCGGCCCAGACCGGGGTGATGATGATGCCGACACCGGTCGTGCTGGGCCACGAGGGCGCCGGCATCGTGGAGCGGGTCGGCGCCGGCGTCACGTCGGTCCGGCCGGGCGACCACGTGCTAGTCACGTGGGTGCCGCAGTGCGGCGCCTGCTACTTCTGCATCCGCGACCAGGGCCACCTCTGCGAGCAGGCCACGGTCACGCTGGCGTCGGGCGGCCTCCTCGACGGCACCACCCGGCTCACCTCACGGGGCAGCCGGCTCTACCAGATGGCGGCCACCGGCACCTTCGGCGAGCTGGTGGTGGCACCGGAGTCGGGCGTGGTGCGGCTGCCCCCGGAGCTCGATCTCACCGTGGCCGCCCTCCTGGGGTGCTCGGTCCTCACCGGCGTGGGGGCAGTGGTCAACACGGCCCGCCTCCACTCCGGCGACGCGGTGGCGGTGGTGGGCTGCGGCGGCGTGGGACTCAACGTGATCCAGGGGGCCCGGATCGAAGGGGCCGGGCGGATCATCGCCGTGGACACCAACCCCGCCAAGCTGGAGCTGGCGGCCCGGTTCGGGGCCACCGACACCGTCGACGCCGGTGCGGTGGACGCCGTCTCCGGCGTCATGGCCCTCACCGACCAGCGGGGCGTCGACGTCGGCTTCGAGGTCGTCGGCCTGCAGCGCACCATCGACCAGGCCATCACCATGACGCGCCGGGGCGGGCGCACCGTGCTGGTCGGCGTGCCGGCCATGGACGTCACCGTCACCCTGCCCGCCTTCTTCGGCGTGGTGCTGGCCGGCAAGACGCTGTCGGGCTGCTGGTACGGCTCGGCCAACGTGCGGCGCGACGTCCCCCGCCTCATCGAGCTCCACCGGGAGGGCCGCCTGCTGCTGGACGAACTGGTGTCCGAGCGCATCCGCCTCGACGACGTGAACAAGGCCCTGACCGCCATGGGAACCGGCAAGGGTGCCCGCACGGTGATCGAGTACTGAAAGGGGCCGAGGAACCTCCGGTTCCGAGGCGAAAACTAGCGGAGGTCGGTGCGGCGGTACCGGCGCCGGCGGGCCCGAGCGGCCAGCAGGCCCACGCCGGCCCGGCGGGCCGGCAGGGGCCGCAGG
>JBOGHQ010000491.1:0-15125 GCA_050744785.1 Acidimicrobiales bacterium
GTGTTCGTCACCGGCGGCGTGACGCCCCGGTCGGTGGGGTCGCTGGTCGCGGCGGGGGCCCGGCGCTTCGTGGTGGTGCGCTGGCTCACCGAGGCCGCCGACCCCGAGGAGGCGGCCCGCCGGCTCCGGCGGGCCATCGCGCCGGGCCCGCCGAACCTCCGGGCTCAACATCCGGAATCCGGTTGCTGAGCCCGGAAGTTCGCACGACGTCGCGCTCGCTGGGCGAGAGCAGCTGACGTCAGGACTGGCGGTCGAGCCAGCCCATGAGCACGGCGATGGCCCTCGGGTCGTGGCGCAGGCGGCTGCCGGCGCCGCTCAGCACCCGCAGCTCCACGCGGCCCTCGGCGGCGTCGGCGAGGGCCCGGGCGTCCATGACGGACACCTCGGCATCCTCGGCGCCGTGCACCAGCAGCACCGGCCGGGGCGGGACCTTTCCGATCAGGGCCATGGGCCGGATGTCGCCCAGCTCGCGGGCCCAGGCCGCGAAGTTGGGGGGGAAGGCCGGGTCCGTCACCACCCCGATGCGGCGGGCGTGCTCCAGGAACCGCTTGGGGTCGGACGACCAGGCATCGAAGTCGGCCGGCGCCGACAGAGCGGCCACGCCGCCCACCCGCTCGTCCTCCCCCGCCGCGCACAGGGCCAGCGACCCGCCCGTGCCGAAGCCGGCCAGCCACACGCTGTCCACGTCGGTCTCCTCCAGCAGCCAGTCGACCGCGGCCCGCAGGTCGGCCACCCAGCCTCCCAGGGAGAAGTCACCCTCGGACTCGCCGGTGCCCCGGAAGTTGAAGGTCAGCACCACCCACGCGGCGTCGGCCGCGATGCGGTCGGCCAGGTGGGGATAGGTGCGGGCCGCGGTGGGCCCGCCGCCGGGGCCGGCGGGAAACCCGTGGCACAGCACCAGGCCGTGGCGCACCGACCCCGGGCCACCGGAACTGGCCGGGGGGCGGGCCACGTGCCCACAGAGGCGCAGGCCCTCCGACACGATGGCGGTGTCCACGCCGTTCACGGTACGTCCCCGCCAACCGCGACGGGCGTCACTACCCGCAAGGCGGCGGGGATGCCGCAGACCGGGCCAGTCCCCGCCACATCGGGCTCACTCGGGGCGGCAGTGGGGGCAGGCCCGGTAGCCGCGGTTGCGGGCCTCGGCCACCGAGTCGGGGCCGAAGGTGGCGCCGTGCCCGGAGCGGGCGACCTCGTCCACCTCGCAGGCCTCCCGCCCGGCGTCGAGGTCGTGCACCACCATCGTCCGCTTGTCGCCCAGCCAGCGGTGGTGCCGGAACCGGGCCGGCCGGGACGCCTCGCTCACCTCGGACGGCACGCGGGTGAGGGGGCGCCGGAGCGCCCCCTCACCAAGGCTTCACTGGAAAGGACTCGAGAGCCGTACTTCCTCGGATGGGACCAATCTCCGACCGGCAGATCGAGCGGTGCCTGGCTGGTTCTCGCCGGGTGGTCCAGCTGCCGCCTCAGCGGCCAGCCACCTCCAGGGTCCCTCGACGTTGACTGTGCAGTTGGACCACCTCCTTTCTCTGGTGGCCCTATGAAACCACATCCGACCGGCCAACTGCGCTCCATTCCCGGTCATTCGGGGCGCTGGTCGGGCGGCACCTCCGGGCCGATGGCGCCGATGGCCTCCAGGTAGCTCATCTGGGCGTCGAGGACGGCGTGCACCTGGGCCGGCGTGTACGGCGCCTCCAGCGCCTCGGGATGGAGGCGGGCCAGGTCCTGGGCCCTCTCCAGCACGTAGTCCACCGTCTCGGCCCCGCCCACCACCACCGGGCCGTCGGGGTTGGCGGAGTGGCCGTTCCCCGAGACTCCCTTCATGCGGAAGTACTCGAGGTTCCAGTCGATGATGCGGCGCACGTCGGCGTGGCTCAGCACCGCCCGCACCTCGAAGGGCAGGTTCTCGGCCACCCACTCCACGGCCTCGTCGAGGTCGAAGGTCGGCCGGGGCGGCACGGCGTCGAGGCGCCGGGCCTCGCGACCGATCACCACCGCGGCGATGGCGAACACGATGGCCACCACGATGAAGCCGTAGATGACGATCACCGGCTGCGGACAGTAGCCCCCGCCGGCCCGTACTAGAACGGACGCCCCATGCTGCTCCACGAGGACAGCCGGGCCGAGGTGCACCGCGTGGTGGTCGGCCCGCTCGACACCAACGTGTACGTCCTGCGCGGCAAGGCCGCCGGCCAGGCCGTCCTTTTCGACGCCGCCGACCGCCCGGAGGAGCTGCTCAGGATGTGCCGCAGCCTCGGCGTGGGGCTCGTCCTCGAGACCCACGGGCACCGCGACCACATCCAGGCCGTCCCCGCCCTCCGGGCGGCCGGCTACCCGGTGGGCATCGCCGCCGGCGACGCCCCCATGCTGCCCGGCCACGACTTCACCATCGAGGACGGGCAGGTGTTCGAGATCGGGGATCTGGAGGTGCGCAGCATCGCCACGCCGGGCCATTCGCCGGGTTCGACCTCCTTCCTCTACGAGGGCGACGTCCCGGTCCTGTTCGCCGGCGACACCCTGTTCCCGGGCGGCCCCGGCGCCACCCGGGGGCCCCAGGCCGATTTCCCCACCATCATCCGCTCCATCCGGGAGCGCCTCTTCACCCTCGACCCCCACACCCGGGTGCTGCCCGGTCACGGCGCCGACACCACCATCGGCACCGAGCTCCCCCACCTCGACGAGTGGGTGGCGCGGGGCTGGTAGGGGGGACGACGCCGGGATGGACGCCTTCGAGGCCATCTTCGCCCGCCGCTCCATCGGCCGGCTCACCGACCCCGCACCGCGGGGTGAGGACCTCACCCGCATCCTGGAGGCGGCTGCGGCCGCCCCCGACCACGGCGAGCTGCGCCCCTTCCGCTTCGTGGTCCTGGACGGGCCGGCCAAGGACGCCTTCGGCCAGGTCCTGGCCGACGCCTACCTGGCCCGCTGCGAGGCAGTGGGCCCCTCGCCTACGCCCGGCCAGCTGGAGAAGGAGCGCACCAAGCTCGGGCGGGCGCCCGTCGTCGTCGTGGTGTGCGCCGTCCACCGCCACAGTGACAGCATCCCCTGGCACGAGCAGCGCGACGCGGCCGTGGCCGCGACCCAGAACGCCCTGCTGGCCGCCACCGCCCTGGGCTACGGGTCGATGTGGCGCACCGGCGATACGGCTCGCGACCCCCGGGTCAGAGCGGCCCTCGGCCTGGGCCAGCACGACGACCTCATCGGGTTCCTCTATCTCGGCACCCCGGCCGACGGCAGCGCCAAGCCGCCCCGCCGGACCGACCTGGACGGGCTGGTCGACCACTGGGAGCCGCCCGCCCGCTGAGCGACGGCCCGCCACAGCGAGCTGGTACCGATACCTGGGCCGTTTCGGCCTAGTTCTCGGGACCAGTTCGTGGAGTGGCCGCCCCCTCAGTCCATGGCGGGGTCGGCGGCGGTCAACGGGTCGCGGGGGACGGCCTGCAGCTCGACGTCCGGGGGGAGGCCCTCGACCTTGATGTTGCCATCGTCGTAGCTGACCCCCACCCGCCGGCCGCCCAGGGGGATGCGCTCCACCCGCAGGCCGCCGATCTGGGGCGGCAGCGCCGGCGACAGCCACACCTTCTGGCGCGGCACCCAGGGCTCGAGGCGCAGCAGGGTCCGGAGGAACAGCAGGGGTGACGCCGCCGCCCACGCCTGGGGCGAGCACGAGGTGGGGTAGCCCACCACACCGGGGTACTCGCTCCGCTCCAGCCCCGTGAACAGCTCGGGCAGGCGGCCGTTCAGGGTGGCGGCCGCGTCCAGCATGGCCATGATCACCCGCTGGGCCTCCTCCACGAACCCGTAGCGCATCAGGCCGGCCGCGATGAGGGCGTTGTCGTGGGGCCAAACCGAGCCGCAGTGGTAGCTGATGGGGTTGTAGCCCCCCATCGTGGTGGCCAGGGTCCGGATGCCCCAGCCGCTGAACATGGCCGGCGAGAGCAGGTGGTCGGCCACCGACTGCGCCTTGTCCACGTCGACGATGCCGGTCCACAGGCAGTGGCCCATGTTGGAGGCCAAGGCGTCGACCGGCCGCTTGCAGTGGTCGAGGGCCATGGCGTACCAGCCCTTGTCCTCCAGCCAGAAGTCCCGGTTGAAGGCCCCCTTCAACTCGGCCGCCTTGGTGCGGTAGCGCTCGTAGGTAGCCACGTCGCCCGCCTCGTGGGCGAAGTGGGCCCGGGCCACATAGGCCGAGTAGACGTAGCCCTGCACCTCGCACAGGGCGATGGGCGGCTTGGCGATCTCGCCGTTGGCGAAGCGCACGCCGTCCCAGGAGTCCTTCCAGCCCTGGTTGACCAGGCCCCGGTCGCTGGACCGCTTGTACTCCACGTACCCGTCGCCGTCCCGGTCGCCGTAGCGCTCGATCCACTGGAGGGCCCTATCGGCGTGGGGCAGCAGTTGGTCCACGATCTCGCCGGCCAGCCCCCACCGGCGCATCTCGCCCAGCAGCATGACGAACAAGGGCGTGGCGTCGGCCGACCCGTAGTACACCTGCCCGCCGCCGAGGGACAGGGACGCCGCCTCCCCGAAGCGCATCTCGTGCAGGATCTTCCCGGGCTCCTCGTCCTGGGCCGGGTCCACCTCGGTGCCCTGGAACCGGGCCAGGGTCTGCAGCACACCCAGGGCCAGGTCGGGGTCCACCAGGAGGGCCATCCACGACGTGATGATGGAGTCCCGGCCGAACAGGGTCATGAACCACGGCGCGCCGGCCGCCACCACGGTGCGCTCCGGGTAGTCGGGGTCGAAGATGCGCAGGGCGCCCAGGTCCTCGGCGCTGGTGAGGACGGCCCGCCGCAGGCCCTCGTGGTCGGTGGCCACGGCCGGGATCTGCCTGCGCCACCGGGCCAGGCGCTCCACCGGCGTGGCCCGGTGGACCGGCTCGCCGCACGGGTAGCGGGGCTCGATGACCTCCCCGTCGATGATCGGGGTGAGCTGGACGCAGGTGCGCCATTCCGAGCGGGCCGGGACGATGACCTCGAACAAGGCCCGCCCCGCGCCCAGCCGGGCCGGCTTGGAGAACGACAGGCGGGCGGAACGGCGGAGGGTCCCCTTGCGGACCCGGAAGACCAGGGTCCCGTTCTCCTCCACCACGTCCAGCTCGCGGTCGCCGTCGACGGGCAGGCGGCCCTCCTTGACCTCGAAGATGTGGGCGAAGTCGGCCGCCATGATCAGCTCCACCGGGCAGTAGGCGGCTTCGTCGCCGTAGTTGCGCACCACGATGTCCTCCCGCATGCCCCGGCCGATGTAGCGGTGCCGGAACAGCAGGACCGTGCTGTCGGACCGGCCCGGGCGGGGGTTTGTGCGGGCCACGAAGACGGCGCTGAAGGGGTCGCTGGTGGTGGCGGCGAGGATCTCGGGACGCTCACCGTCGATGCGCAACTCGAAGCGGGACAGGAAGCGGTTGTCCCGGAAGAACAGGCCGTGGGGCTCGCCGGCGGCCATGTCGCCGGACCGGCCCGAGATGCAGAACGCCGAGCCCTGCACCAGGGTCACGATGCCGTCGTGCTGTCCCAGGGCGATGCTCTCGCCGGTGAAGTTCCAGCCGTCGGCCATCCGGTGGAGGCTACGCGCCCCGGCCCCGGAGCGGCTCAATGGCATTTCCCCTATCCGCGTAGTGCTAATACACTTGGGGGGTGGCCGAGCCGTCCGACGTCCTGTTCGCCATCGAGGGCCTCCACGTCGCGGTGGAGGGCCAGCCCATCCTGAACGGCATCGACCTCACCGTGCGGCGGGGCGAGGTGCACGCCATCATGGGCCCGAACGGCTCGGGCAAGTCCACCCTGGCCAATACCGTGCTCGGCAACCCCGACTACGAGGTGACGGCCGGGCGCATCCTGCTGAAGGGGGACGAGATCACCGACTGGCCCACCGACGTCCGGGCCAAATCGGGCCTGTTCCTGGCGTTCCAGTACCCGGAGGAGATCGCCGGCGTCCCCGTCATCCAGTTCCTGCGCCAGGCCCTGTCGGCCCGCAAGGGGATGGACCTGTCGGTGCTGGAGCTGCGGTTGGCGATCATGGAGTGGATGAGCAAGCTGGGAATGGACCCGTCCTTCGGTGACCGGTACCTGAACGAGGGCTTCTCCGGCGGCGAGAAGAAGCGCAACGAGATCCTGCAGATGGCCGTCCTCGAGCCCGACGTGGCCATCCTCGACGAGACTGATTCCGGGCTCGACATCGACGCCCTCCGGGTGGTGGCCCAGGGAGTGGAGGAGGTGCGGTCGGCCCGGCCCGAGCTGGGCGTGGTGCTCATCACCCACTACCAGCGGATCCTGGACGAGCTGACGCCGGACCGGGTCCACATCCTGGTGGACGGGCGCATCGTCGACAGCGGCGGGCCGGAGCTGGCCCGGCGCCTGGAGGAGGAGGGTTACGAGGCGTGGAGGCGGTAGTGGGCCTCGACGTGGCCACCACCAAGAAGGACTTCCCCATTCTCGAGCGGGCTCGGCCCGGCGGGCGGCGCCTCGTCTACCTGGACTCGGCGGCGTCGTCCCAGAAACCCCAGGCCGTGCTCGATGCCATGGAGCAGTACTACGAGACCACCCACGCCAACGTGCACCGAGGCGTCTACGCCATCGCCGAGGAGGCCACCAGGCTGATGGAGGAGGCCCGGGCCAAGGTGGCCCGCTTCGTGGGTGCAGCCTCGTCCCGGGAGATCGTGTTCGCCAAGAACGGCACGGAGGGCATCAACCTGGTGGCCAACGCCTGGGGCCGGGCCAACCTCGCCGCCGGCGACGCCGTCCTGCTCACCGAGATCGAGCACCATGCCAACCTGGTGCCCTGGCTCATGCTCAAGGACCAGCTGGGCATCGAGCTGCGCTACATCCCCCTGGGCGAGGACGGCCACCTCGACCTCACCGACCTGGACCGGCTGGCGGACGGCGTGCGGCTGGTGTCCGTCACGGCCATGTCCAACGTGCTCGGCACGTTGCCTCCGGTCCGCCGGGTGGCCGACGCCGCCCACGCCGCCGGAGCGCTGGTGCTGGTGGACGGGGCCCAGTACGTGCCCCACCTGGGCACCGACGTCACCGAGCTGGGCGCCGACTTCCTGGCCTTCACCGGCCACAAGATGCTGGGGCCCACCGGCATCGGGGTCCTGTGGGGCCGGGCCGAGCTGCTGGAGGCCATGCCGCCGTTCCTGGGCGGCGGGGAGATGATCCGGGACGTGCGGCTCGACGGCTTCACCCCCAACGAGCTGCCCTGGAAGTTCGAGGCCGGCACCCCGCCCATCGCCGAGTCGGTGGGGCTGGGCGCGGCCGTCGACTACCTCGAGAACCTGGGCATGGAGGCGGTGCGGGCCCACGAGGTCTCCCTCACTGCCTACGCCCTGCGCACCCTCACCGCCCGTCACGGCGACGACATCGTGATCTACGGGCCGTCGGAGCCGGCCGAGCGGGGAGGGGTGGTGTCGTTCAGCTTCCGGGACGTCCATCCCCACGACATCTCCCAGGTGCTGGACCAGGCCGGGGTGTGCGTCCGGGCCGGCCACCACTGTGCGAAGCCCCTCATGCGCCGGCTGGGCGTGGGTGCCACCGCCCGGGCTTCGATGTACATCTACAACGACGAGGCGGACGTCGACGCCCTGGCCGACGCCCTCGACGCCACGTCCGACATCTTCTCCTAGGAGCGCTGCGCCCCATGGGCCTCGAAGACCTGTACCGAGAGATCATCCTCGACCACTACCGGAACCCCCGGAACCGCGGCGAGCTCCCGTCCCCGCCGGCCCGGCGGGTGGAGGGCTACAACCCGCTGTGCGGCGACGAGATCGTGGTCTACCTGGACGTGGACGGCGACATGGTGAAGGACCTCCGGATCGGCGGGCAGGGCTGTTCCATCAGCCAGTCGTCGGCCTCGATGATGTCGTCGGCCGTGAAGGGTCGCACCCTGGCCGAGGCCCGCTCCGTCATCCGGGCCTTCAAGGCCATGATGTCGATCCACGAACAGCGCCTCGACGGCGACGGGAGCGGCAGCGAGCGTGATGGCGACGGTGCGGCCACCGAGGACGTGAAGCTGGGCGACCTGGAGGCGCTCCAGGGGGTGGTCCGCTTCCCGGTCCGGATCAAGTGCGCCACGCTGTCGTGGAACACGCTGCAGCAGGGCCTGGACGAGGCGGCCGAACCGGGATGACCGCCGCCACCGTCGCCACCGGCACCGCCGCCGTCGTCCCCGCCATCTTGACCCGTACCGCCTGAGCCGGCCCGCCGTGGCGCCTTCGGCGACGGGCCTGGGCGCCTCGTTCCGGCCTCTCCGGCACCGGGCCTTCGCCCTGCTGTGGGGCTCCAGCCTGGTGTCGACCATCGGCACCTGGATGCAGACCGTGGCGGTGGGCGCCCTGGTCACCGAGCGGACCGGGCAGGCCCGCTGGACGGCCCTGGTGGCCGTGGCCGCCTTCCTGCCCATCGGGCTGCTGGCCCCGGTGGGGGGCGCCATCGCCGATCGCACCGACCGGCGCCGGTGGCTGCTGCTCGGGAACCTGGTGGAGGTGGGGCTGGCCACCACCCTCGCCGTGCTGTCGGCATCGGGGCGCGCCGCGCCGGGCACGGTGACCCTGGTGGTGTTCGCCTCTGGGTGCGTGGCCGCCCTCATGCTGCCGGTTGGGCAGGCGTTGATCCCGTCGCTCATCCCCAAGGAGGAGTTGCTGGCTGCGTCCTCCCTCGGCATGGCCCAGTACAACCTGGGCCGGGTGGCCGGGCCGGCGCTGGCCGCGGTGGTGATCTCGGTGGGGTCGTTCACCCTGGCCTTTGCCATCAACGCCGCCTCCTTCCTTGCCGTCGTGGCCGCCCTGTTGGTCCTGCGCGTGCCGGACCAGGTGCGCCCGGAGCGGGAGGGCCTGTGGCGCAGCATCGCCGACGGGGCCCGGGCCGTCTGGGCCGAGCCGGGGTGCCGGGCCGCCATCCTGCTCATCGCGGTGGCCGCCTTCCTTCTGTCGCCCTTCATCGCCCTGGTGCCGGCCAAGGCAGACCAGGTGACCACGGGGGGCGAGAAGGCCGTGGCCGCCGCCACCGGCGCGCTCACCACCGCCCAGGGCGTGGGCGCGGTGGTGGGTGCCCTGCTGGTGGCCCCGCTGGCGGCCCGCGTGGGCCGGCGCCGGCTGCTGGTGGCCTCGCTGGTGAGCACGGCCGGCGCCCTCTGCCTCTACGCGGCGGCGCCCAACGTCGTCCTGGCGGTGGCCGCCATCAGCCTGGTGGGAATGGTGTACGTCGGCGTGCTGACCGGCCTCAGCACGGTGGTGCTGCTGCGGGCGCCCGAGGAGTACCGGGCCCGGGCCACCAGCCTCTTCTTCGTGGCCCTGGGCACGATCTACCCCCTCGGCGCGCTGGTCCAGGGCTTCGCGGCCGACCAGACCGGCCTGGCGACGGCGACGGTCAGCGGGGCCGCGGCCATGGTCACGGTGGTGGCGTGGCTGGCTGCGGCCCGGCCCAGGTTCCTGGCCGGCCTTGACGACCTCCCGGCCGAGCCGGCCATCGCCGCCGAGGCCCCCGAGGCCGGTGACGCCCTCTACCCCGCGCCGAGCGGCTAAACCGTCATCGGAATACCGGAATCGATTTCAGGGGAACGTTCCTCCATACTTGAGCGTCGAACAGTCGTTGGAACGACGAGCACTTCCCCCCATCTAGGTACACGGCCCATGCTCTCGCACGCGCACACCCGAATCCTGGCCGGCGCCGTCGCCGTCATGGCCGCCCTCCTGGCCGGCTGCGAGAACGCGGCCGACCAGGCCGTCGAAGAGGCCGCCGTCCGCCGGAGCACCACCACGACCTCGTCCACCACCACCACGACCACCACCACCCTGCCGCCCACCACCCTGCCGCCCTCCACGGTGCCGGGCACGCCGCCGCCGCCCCCGCCGGGCCTGGGTCGGGGGGCGTCCGGTCCCGCTGTGCAGGCCCTGGAGGAGAAGCTGGCCGCCCTCCGCTACGACGTGGGCGCCGTCGATGGCAACTTCGACGCCGCCACCCACCACGCCGTCATGGCCTTCCAGAAGGTGACGGGGATGGAACGTACGGCCCGGGCCACCGACGACGTGCTGGCCGCGGTGGCCAGCGCCACCATGCCCACCGCCATGTTCGCCGAGGGCGGGCCCGACCGGGTCGAGATCGACCTCAAGCGCCAGGTCCTGTCGCTCTGGCAGGGCGGCGAGCTGGTGCGGACCCTGTCCACCTCGACGGGCAACAACCGCCGCTATTGCGTGGACGGCCAGTGTGCAAAGGCGGTCACGCCGGGCGGATCGTTCAAGGTGCTGCGCAAGATCAAGGGCCTCCGGGTGAGCCGGCTGGGCCAGCTCTACAACCCGCTCTACTTCAACGGCGGCATCGCCATCCACGGCTCGCCTTCGGTGCCGGCCGGTCCGGCCTCCCACGGCTGCGTGCGGATCCCGATGCACGCGTCGCGGTGGTTCCACGACACCGTGCCCATCGGAACCCCCGTCTACGTGCTGGGCGGGGCCAGGGCGCCAGTGCCGTTCAACGAGCCCCTGCCGGGCGAGGAGCCTCCCGCCACCGCGCCGCCCACGGCGCCGGTCACCGACACGACCACCACTACCACCACGGCGCCCCCCGTCACCACCCCCCTGCCCACCATCCTGCCGGCGCCCACCACCGTGCCGGAAACCACCACGACCACCACCACCACCATCATCACCACCACCACCACCACGACGGTGGCGCCCACCCCGCCCCCGCCGTAGGGCGGCCCCAGGTCGGTGGCCACGAGGAGCCGGCGGATGGGGTCAGGCCAGCGGGTCGGCGAAGGGGTCGTCGGGATCGAACAGGCCGGGGGGCGGGGTGACACCAACGGGCCCCCTGTCCTCGTCCTCGCCGTAGGCGGCGTAGCCGGTGCGCTCAAGCTCGGTGGCCAGCTCGGGCCCACCGGAGGTGACGATGCGGCCCTTTACCAGCACGTGCACCACATCGGGGCGCAGCTCGTGGAGCAGCCGGTTGTAATGGGTGATGGCCAGCACGCCGAGGCCGGACTCGGTGGTCTGCGCCTCGATGCGGCGGGACACGGCCCGCAGCAGGTCGAGGTCCAGGCCGGAGTCGATCTCGTCCAGCACCGCGAACCGGGGCTCGAGCACGGCCAGCTGCACGGTCTCGCTCGTCTTCTTCTCGCCCCCGGAGAACTCCATGTTGATGGGGCGGTCCAGGAGGGCGGCGGTGAGGCCGACCCTCGCCGCCTCGGCGGCCAGCCGCTCGCCCACCGCGCCCGGATCCCGCCCGGAGGCCGAGAACGACGCCTCCAGCGCCTCCTGGAGGTTCACGCCGGGCACCTCGATCGGGTACTGCATGGCAAGGAAGAGGCCGGCCCGGGCCCGCTCCCAGGTGGGCCGGCCCAGCAGCTCCTCGCCGTCGATGGTGACGCTGCCGGCGAGCACCTCGTAGCCGGGGCGGCCCAGCAGGACGTGGGCCAGGGTGCTCTTGCCCGACCCGTTGGGGCCCATGACGGCGTGGACTTCACCGCTCTCCACGGCCAGGTCGATGCCGCGCAGGATCTCCTTGCCGACCACCGCGGCCCGCAGTCCGGTGATCTCCAGGCGGCTCATGGCAGGCGCACCAGCACGTCGGGACCGTCCCTTACCACGCCGTAGACGGGCACGGGCCGGGTGGCGGGCAGGGACTGTGGCTCGCCGGTGCGCAGGTCGAAGGTGCTGCCGTGCTTCCAGCACTCGATCTCGTAGTCGTCGGCCAGCACCTCGCCCTCGGCCAGCGAGAAGTCGGCGTGGCTGCACCGGTCACCGATGGCGTAGAAGTCGTCGCCGATGCGGACGAGGGCGACGCGGTGGGCGCCCACGTCGAATCGGCGGGCCTCACCGGGCTTGAGGTCGTCGGCGGCGCACAGCCGCACCATCTCGCTCACGACCGCCCGCCGGCCAGCTTGGAGGCCACCGCCGCCCGCAGCCGGGGCCGCAGGGACGCCACCGGCGCCTCGGCGATCACCTCGTCGAAGAAGCCGAGCACGATGAGCCGCTCGGCCACCTCGGGCGGCACGCCCCGAGCCTCGAGGTAGTAGCGGTGGTCCTCGTCCACCGGTCCCACCGCCGAGGCGTGGGTGCAGCGCACGTCGTTGTCCTCGATCTCCAGGTTGGGGACGGAGTCGGCCCGGGCCCCCTCGCTCAACACCAGGTTGCGGTTGGTCTGCTGGGCGTCGGTACCGGCCGCCCCGTTCCGGACCCGGATGAGGCCGGAGTAGACGGCGTGGGCGTTGTCCTCCACCGCCCCCTTGAACAGCAGGTTGCTGGTGGTCTTGGGTGCGGCGTGGTCCTGCATGGTACGGAAGTCGTGCATCTGCTCGCCGTCGCCGAAGTAGGCGGCCAGCAGGCGGCTGCTGCCGCCCTGCCCGGCCAGCTGCGAGTCGGTGCGGACCCGGGCGTAGCCGCCACCGAGGGCCACCACACCCGACGTGAGGTTGGCGTCCCGGCCCAGCCGGCTGGCCTGGAAGGCGATCTGCCAGGCCCGGTGGCCCAGCTCCTGGAGCGACAGGTACCCCACCGACGAGCCGTCGCCGGCGTCCAGCTCGGCCACGGGGGCGACGAGCACCTCCAGGCCCTCCGGCGTGCCGAGGTGGTCGAGGACGGTGACCTGAGAGGCCTCGCCGGCCTGAACCACCAGGCGGGGGAAGACGGCGGCGCCGGCCTGGTCGACCCAGTGGAGGACCAGGACGGGCTGCTCCACGACGACACGCCGCGGCACGCGCAGCAGGACGGCGTCCTGGGCAAAGGCGGTGGCCAGGTCCACGAAGGGGTCCACGGGGCCGGCCACGGCGCCGAGCAGCTCCTCACCGCCGGCCGCCCCGGCCAGCGCGCCCAGCTCCACCCCGCGCGCCGCCAGGGCCGGGTCCAGCTCCAGGTGGGCGATACGGCCGTTGCACAGCACCACCAGCCCCGAGCGGGGGCCGGCCGCGTCCATCACCGGCGCCAGTCCCGGAGGAATGCCGGCCTCCAGCGCCGCCGCGCCATCCTGCAAAAGCGCGAAGGCGTCGAGGTCCAGGTCGCCGATGCGGCTGTAGCGCCAGATCTCGTCGGCGTCGGTGGGGAGGGAGGCCGCTGCGAAGCGCTCGGCCGCCTCGGCCCGGCGGGCCTGCAGCCACGCCGGCCCGCCCAGGGCGGACGAGGCAGCAGGAGTGAACGTGCTCAGGTGGGGACTCCTCGCGGAACAGGGGCCTAGCCGGCCCCCGTGAAGGCCGAGTCTACTTGTGGGCCGCTCACAGCGTGAAGTGGCCGGTCGCCGACTGGACCACCCGGCCGCCCACCCGGGCGGCCCCCGGTTCGGCATGGACCTCCATGCGGCAGGGGCGGCCCATCTCGGCCCCCTGGAGGATGGTGACGTCCTCGTCCGTGCCCCACTCCTGCCGGGCCAGAAGGGCGATGGGGCCGGCCGCCGAGCCGGTGCCGGGGTCCTCCGGGATGCCCGACCCCGGCAGGAAGACGCGGGCCTGGAGCGTGGTGTCGTCGATGAGCCGGACGACGCAGAGGCTGCGCCCGCCGGCCAGACGGGCGGCGGCGGCCACCGCCACCATGTCGGGCCGCAGGGCGCCGATCGGGGTGGCGGTGAGGACGACGACATGGCGCATGCCCGAGGCGTCGGCCAGGAAGGCCCGCTCGTGCGACGGCAGGCCCAGGGCAGTGGAGGCACCGGCGCCGTCGACCTCGACGACGGTGGGGTCGGGCACCGCCATGACCGCACCGTCGTCGTCGGCCTCGATGCTCACCGCTCCCCCCGGCGTGGTCTGGTCCCACCGGCCCGGCCCCATGACCCACGCCGTGCCGAGAGACGGGTGGCCAGCGAAGGGCAGCTCGTCGTCGGGGGTGAAGATGCGCATCTCGTAGGCCTGGTCGCCGGTCGCCACCGGGAAGGTGGTCTCGCTCAGGTTCACCTCCCTGGCGATGGCGGGTTGGAGGGCCTCCGGGCACGGGTCGGTGACGACGCACAAAGCGTTGCCGGACAGCGGCTCGTCGCTGAACACGTCGACGATGCGGTAGGCGAGCTCGATGGCCACAGTCAGTCCCCGGCCGCTGGGGCGGGCGGTCGGAGGCGGCGGACGCGCGTGCGGGGCGGCGGCTCGTCGCCGGGAAGGCGGGGCTCGTCCGGGCCGGGCACGACGGGGAGGTCGGCAGTGACCGGGTCGTCGCTGGCCACCGGTGTTTCCACGGTGGGTGGGACGTCCGGCGGCGGGGGTTCGGGCCGCGGTCGGAAGGACCCGGCACCGGGGCCCGGCGGCGGTTCCGGCGGCTCGCGGTAGAACCCGGCACCGGGGCCCGGGGGCGGGCCGTCCACCCGCTCAGGTCCTGCCGGGGGGGCCTCCCCCGCCGCCGCCGCGGCCCAGGGGGCGGCGAACACCACACCGGCACCGGCGGCGGCGAGCAGGATCCCGGCCACCGCGGCCCGGTCCGGTGACAGGCCCTCCGCCACACCCAGCACGCCGGCCGCGCCCACCGCCACGCCGATCCACGTGGTCCCCCGCCGGGCCGAGCGGCCACCCACCAGCGCCACGAACGCGCCCACCGCCAGCGCCACCAGCCCGCCGGCCAGCTCGCTGCTGTCGCGGACGGTGACGAAGGTGCCGAGCGGCAGGGCCAGGCAGCCGACGCCGAGGAACGGCGTGGCCAGGCCCTCCAGGCCCGAGGCGTGCAGCCAGCGGCCCACGCCCAGGTAGGCGGCGCCGAGCAGCATCGAGGCCACGCCCGCCTCGGTGATGACGTCGCTCAGCGTCTCGAAGGCGCCGCCGAAGCTCGGACCGGCGTCGACATCGGCCAGCGAGATGGCGAACAGCCACCCTGCCGTGGCCAGGATGGTCAGGTGGAAGGTGTGGCCCCGCCACGGTCCCACGAAGTACAGGACGCTGAGCAGCATGCCGGAAACGATGGCCAGGTCGCGCAGCGACGGCACCGGGTCGGAGGTGACGAAGAAGGCCAGGGCGGGGGCGGCCAGGCCCGATGCCGCCACCGCCGCCACCTGCACCGACGCGGGCAGCTCGGGGCGGATCATGGCCACCACGCTGGCCACCAGAAGAGCCAGGGTGAGGAGGATGGCCAGCCCCGTGCCCCCCGTCTCCGCCCAGCGGTCGCCGGCCAGCAGGACGACGCCGGCGGCGGCCAGGGCGCCCCCGACGGCGGCGGTGGCCCGGCCCAGCGACACGGG
>JBOGHQ010000492.1:0-6270 GCA_050744785.1 Acidimicrobiales bacterium
CCTCCGCGAGGTGGTGGAGGGACGCCGGCCGGCGATGGCCCTCGAGGCGGTGCCGGCGCCGGCGGCCGCCGACCCACCGGCCGAGCCGGTGAAGGCCCGCTCCGTCCTCCAGCACGCCATGACCGAGGGCGCCGGCGTCCTGCGGACGGCGGCGTCGCTGGAGCGGACGGCCTCGGTGCTGGCCGGCCTGGGCGAGGTCTCGGCCGACCCCGAGCTGGCCAACCTGGTGGTGGCCGGCCGGGCCCTCGTGCTGGCTGCCGCGACCCGCGAGGAGACCCGGGGCTGCCACGGACGTTCCGACTTCCCCCTGCTGCGCCCCGAGCTGGCCCACCGGATCGCCATCGGCGAACTGGTCCCGAGAACGAGGCCGAAGGAGCCCCCTTCTCGGGACCAGGACGGGGAGCGGGCGTGACCTGGTTCGACCCGCCCGCGGCGGCGGTGCGGGAGGTCGTGGCCCGGGCCCTGGCCGAGGACGTGCTGCCGGTGGGCGACGTGACGGCCGCCCTCCTCGACACCTATGCACTGGGGGCCGGCGCGGTGGTGAGCCGGGCGCCCGGCGTGCTGGCCGGCAGCCTGTGCGCGGCGGAGGCCTTCACCCAGGTGGACGGGCGAGTGGTGGTGCGGTGGCTGTCGCAGGACGGCGACGGGTTGGCCGCCGGCACCAAGGTCGCCGAGGTGGAGGGCCCCCTGCGGTCGATCCTCACCGCCGAGCGGACCGCCCTCAACCTGCTCTGCCACCTGTCCGGGGTGGCCACCCTCACCCGCCGCTTCGTGGACGCCGCCGGTGGGGTGGCGGTCCTCGACACCCGCAAGACCACGCCCGGGCTCCGGGCCCTGGAGAAGGCGGCGGTGCGGGCCGGTGGCGGCCGCAACCACCGGGGCAACCTTTCGGAGATGGTCCTGGTGAAGGACAACCACCGGGCCGCCCTGGGCGTCGCCGAGGCGGTGACCCGAGCCCGGCGCCTCTGGCCCATGCGGACGGTGGAGGTGGAGTGCGACACCGCCGGC
The DNA here is from genome assembly GCA_050744785.1 of Acidimicrobiales bacterium. Taxonomy (GTDB): domain Bacteria; phylum Actinomycetota; class Acidimicrobiia; order Acidimicrobiales; genus JBOGHQ01. Next base: position 1,009 of record JBOGHQ010000492.1, read on the forward strand.
CAGGTGAAGGAGGCGGTCGAGGCCGGTGCCGACGCCGTCCTGCTCGACAACATGGCCCCCGACGAGGTGGGCCATTGCGTCGCGCTGGTCGCCGGGCGGGCCTTCGTGGAGGCGTCAGGGGGCATCACCCTGGGGACCGTCGGGGCCTACGCCGGCACCGGTGTCGACGCCGTGTCCGTGGGCGCCCTCACCGCCTCGGCCCCCGCCCTCGACCTGGGCCTCGACCTCGAGGCCTGAGGGCGCTCGGGCACCGTGCTCCTGGCCATCGACACCGGCAACACCCAGACCGTGGTGGGACTGTTCGACGGGCCGGAGCTGGTCTCCACCTGGCGGCTGGCCACCAGCGCCGACCGCACCTCCGACGAACACGCCCTGGTCGTGTCGCAGCTGCTGGACCTGGAGGGCTACCCGGCCGAGGAGGTCATCACCGGCATCGCGGTGGCATCCACCGTGCCCACCCTGACGGCCACCCTCCGCACCATGGCCGATCGCTGGTTCGACGTGCGGACGGTGGTGCTGGAGCCAGGCGTGCGGTCGGGCGTGGCCATCCTGGCCGACAACCCCAAGGAGGTGGGCGCCGACCGGGTGGCCAACACGGTGGCCGTGCACCACATGTTCGGCGGGCCGGCCGTGGTGGTCGACTTCGGCACGTCCACCAACTTCGACGTGGTCTCGGCCCGCGGCGAGTACCTGGGCGGGGCCATCGTGCCGGGCATCGAGATCAGCCTGGACGCCCTGTTCGCCCGGGCCGCCGCCCTCCGCCGGGTGGAGCTGGTGGAGCCCCGCAGCGTCATCGGCAAGACCACCGTCGAGTGCATCCAGTCCGGTGCCCTGTACGGCTACACCGAGCTGGTGGACGGCATGTGCCGGCGGATGCAGGCCGAGCTGGGGGAGTGCACGGTGGTCGCCACCGGGGGCCTGAGTGGACTGATCAGCCCCCTGTCCACCACCATCCAGCACCACGAGCCGTGGCTCACGCTGCACGGCCTCCGGCTCGTGTTCGAGCGCAACACCACCGAGAAGTAGGTGCCGTGGCCCCCGACATCCCTTACCGCTTCGAGCGCGACCGCGAGGCCTCCTCCCTGCACGCCGAGTTCGGCGGCCTCGAGCCGGGGGCCGAGACCGGGGTCACCGCTGCGGTGGCGGGCCGGCTGCTGCTGCGCCGGGTACAGGGCAAGCTGGCCTTCGGCACCCTCCAGGACTCGAGCGGCCGCGTCCAGCTGTTCGCCTCCTCGGCCCGGACGCCCCGCTTCGAGGCGTTCTGCGCCCTGTCACTGGGCGACTGGCTGGGCGTCACCGGCGAGGTGGTCAAGACCAGGCGGGGCGAGCTCAGCGTGATGGTCGACGACTGGACGGTGCTGGCCGTGGCCCGCCGGCCCTTCCCCGACAAGTGGCACGGCCTGGCCGACGTGGACACTCGCTACCGGCAGCGCTACGTCGACCTCTGGGTCACCGAGGACTCCCGGCGCACCCTCCAGCTGCGCAGCCGGCTCATCAGCCTCATGCGGCGCTGGCTCGAGGACCGGGGCTTCGTGGAGGTGGAGACGCCGGTGTTCCACCCCATCGCCGGCGGGGCCCCGGCCAAGCCGTTCTTCACCCACCACAACGCCCTCGACATGGACCTCTACCTGCGGGTGGCCACCGAGCTGTACCTGAAGCGGCTGGTGGTTGGCGGCTTCGAGAAGGTGTTCGAGATCGGGCGCATCTTCCGCAACGAGGGCCTGTCCCCCCGCCACAACCCCGAGTTCACCATGATCGAGCTGTACGAGGCCTACGCCGACTACGGCGACATGATGCGCCTCACCGAGGAGCTGGTGGCCGACCTGGCCACCGAGCTGCTGGGCACCACCACCTTCACCTACGCGGACCGGGAGCTCGACCTCACCCCGCCGTGGCGCCGGGCCAGCCTCACCGAGCTGGTGGCCGAGTGCTCCGGCCTCACCGTCGACGTGCACATGCCGCTGGACGAGCTGCGGGCCCTGGCGACCCGCGCCGGCGTGGACGTCGACCCTGCATGGGGGCCCGGCAAGCTGGTGCTGGAGGTCTACGAGAAGACCACGGAGTCGGAGCTGTGGGGGCCGGTGTTCGTCCTGGACTACCCCAAGGAGGTGTCGCCCCTCGCCCGGGCCCACCGGGAGGACCCCCTGCTGGCCGAGCGGTTCGAGGCCATCGTGGCCGGGCGGGAGCTGGCCAACGCCTTCAGCGAGCTGGTGGACCCTGACGAGCAGCGGCTCCGCTTCGAGGACCAGGCTCGCCAGAAGGCAGCCGGCGCCGAGGACACCATGGAGCTGGACGAGGACTTCCTCCGGGCCCTGGAGTACGGGATGCCGCCCACCGGGGGCCTCGGCATCGGCGTCGACCGCCTGGTGATGCTCCTGGCCGGCGCCCACCACGTGAGGGACGTCCTCCTGTTCCCCACCCTCCGTCCCGAACCGCGTGCCTGACGCCAGGCCGGCGGCCGCTCTTGCCGCCGTAGGCGGCCACCTCGGATGGCGGCAGGACGAGAAGATCGGGCGCAGGGCGGCCGGCTCTGCCGGTCGCCCGGAGCACCTCTGGCTCGCCGAGGAACCTCTGGTTCCGAGGCGAAACCTAGGGGGTGAGGTCGTCCAGGAGGCGGTGGCCGAGGGTGGCCATGGCGTCGGCCACCGGGCCCTTGGGGAAGCCGGCGGCCGCGTCGGCGGCCTGTTCGGCGTAGCTGGCGGCCACTGCGGCGGCAGCGGCGATGGCCCCGTTGGATCTCACGATCTCGCGGGCCTTGTCCCGCTCGGGGGCGTCGAGGGGCTTGCCCAGGAGGCCACGCAGCTCGTCGCCGGCCTCGGGCTGGGCCAGGGCGAAGATGACCGGCAGGGTGTAGGTCCCCTGGACCAGGTCCTGGCCGGCCGGCTTGCCGAGGGAGTGGTCGGTGCTCACCACGTCGAGGATGTCGTCGCGGATCTGGAACACCATGCCGAAGGCCTGGCCGTAGACGGTGAGGGCGTCGACGTGGGCCCGGTCCAGCCCGGCGGTGAGGCCTCCGATCCGGCACGAGGCCGACATCAGCGATGCGGTCTTGCCGGCGATGGATGCCAGGTAGGCCTCCTGGCTGCGGCCCACGTCGAAGGCGGTGCGCAGCTCCCCCACCTGGCCCTCGCAGAGGCGGGCGATGGTGGCAGCCAGGAGCCCCGCCACCTCCGTCCCGAGGGAGGCGGCGATCTCGGAGGCCCGGGCCAGGAGGAAGTCCCCGGCCAGGATGGCCACCAGGTTGCCCCAGCGGGCGTTCACGGTCTCCACGCCTCGCCGGCTGGTGCCCTCGTCCATGACGTCGTCGTGGTAGAGCGAGCCGAGGTGGACCAGCTCCACGGCCACACCCCCGCTCACCACGTCGGGGATGGCCTCCACCCCTCCGGCGGCGGCGGCGGTGACGGTGAGGGCCGGTCGGAGCCGCTTCCCGCCCGCCCCGATGAGGTGGCCGGCGACCTGGGTAAGAAAGGGGTCATCCGAGGCCACCGACTTCTGCAGGGCCGTCTCCAGGCTCGCCAGATCGTCCTTCAGACGGGGAAGGTTCAACAGGTCCGGGATGTTGACCATCGGCTAAGACCGTACGCCAGACAACCGATGAACCAACAAACGGTGAAAGGCGGCCGATCGCTCAGAACCGAACGCCCTGGGTAGACTGAGCCCAGGACCACTCGCTCCATCAGGAGGCGGTCACTTGTTCGAACGCTTCACCGACAGGGCTCGAAGAGTCCTCGTGCTGGCGCAGGAAGAAGCGCGCCTGCTCAACCACAACTTCATCGGCACCGAGCACATCCTGCTGGGACTGATCCACGAGGGCGAGGGAGTGGCCGCCAAGGCCCTCGAGTCGCTCGGCATCTCGCTCGAAGCCGTGCGGGAGAAGGTCGAGGAGACCATCGGGCCGGCCGGGTCGTCCACCACGGGCTCCCCGCCGTTCACGCCCCGGGCCAAGAAGGTCCTGGAGCTGTCACTGCGCGAGGCCCTCCAGCTGGGCCACAACTACATCGGCACCGAGCACATGCTCCTCGGCCTGGTTCGCGAGGGCGAGGGCGTGGCCGCCCAGGTGCTGGTGAACCTCGGTGCCGACCTGTCGCGGGTGCGCCAGCAGGTGATCCAGCTCCTCTCCGGCTACGCCGGGGGCAAGGAGGGCGCCGCCACCAGCGGGGCGGCCGGCGCCGGCAGCCCGGAGACGCCCTCGGGCTCCCCGGTGCTCGACCAGTTCGGCCGCAACCTCACGACCCAGGCCCGGGAGAAGAAGCTCGACCCGGTCATCGGCCGGGAGCGCGAGATCGAGCGGGTCATGCAGGTCCTGTCCCGCCGCACCAAGAACAACCCGGTCCTCATCGGCGAGCCCGGCGTGGGCAAGACCGCCATCGTCGAAGGTCTCGCGCAGAAGATCGTCGGCAACGACGTGCCCGAGACCCTCAAGGGCAAGCAGCTCTACACCCTCGACCTTGGCGCCCTGGTCGCCGGGTCCCGATACCGCGGTGACTTCGAGGAGCGCCTGAAGATGGTGCTCAAGGAGATCCGTACCCGCGGCGACATCATCCTGTTCATCGACGAGCTGCACACCCTCGTCGGCGCCGGCGCCGCCGAGGGGGCCATCGACGCCGCCTCGATCCTCAAGCCCATGTTGGCCCGCGGCGAGCTGCAGACCATCGGCGCCACCACACTCGACGAGTACCGCAAGCACCTCGAGAAGGACGCCGCCCTCGAGCGCCGGTTCCAGCCCATCAAGGTCGACGAGCCGACGATCTCCCACACCATCGAGATCCTCAAGGGCATCCGCGACCGCTACGAGTCCCACCACCGGGTCACGATCACCGACCAGGCGATCGTGGCGGCCGCCAACCTGTCCGACCGCTACATCTCCGACCGCCATCTGCCCGACAAGGCCATCGACCTGATCGACGAGGCCGGCTCGCGCATGGTCATGCGGCGGATGAAGACCCCGCCCGACTACAAGGAGCTCGAGGACGAGATCACGCGGGTCCGCCGCGAGAAGGACAACGCCATCGAGAACCAGAAGTTCGAGCAGGCGGCCAAGCTCCGCGACAAGGAGCGGGAGCTGCTCGACAAGAAGTCGGCCAAGGAGCTCGAGTGGAAGTCGGCCGGCGTCGACCTGTTCGACGAGGTCGACGAGGAGGCCATCGCCGAGGTCCTCGCCCTGTGGACCGGCATCCCGGTCTACAAGCTCACCGAGGAGGAGACGGCCAAGCTCCTCCGCATGGAGGACGAGCTCCACAAGCGGGTCATCGGCCAGGAGAG
>JBOGHQ010000493.1:0-7671 GCA_050744785.1 Acidimicrobiales bacterium
GATGGTGAATGGAGCGGGCGCGGCATGACGGATACCAGGCAGGGAGGAGCGATGGTCAACGTCGAGAAGTACCGGGTGGGACGCAACTTCATCCGGGTCGGCGACGTGGTGCGGGTCAAGGCAGCACTGGGGAAGCGCAACGGCTTCACCGCGACGGTCCGTACCATCAAGATGGACGAGCGGACGCGCCAGGTGGGGGAGGTCGAGGTGTTCGGAGGGCCGGCAGGGAGGGCCATGGTGCGCACCTTCCGGAGCGACCGCATCGAGCGCGTGGCCCAGAGCCGCAACGGCCGGCGTCGGGACCTTCTGCGATGAGTTTGAACCTGGGAGCGGCCGACGCGAGACACAGGGCCGGCATCGAACGCCATTACACGCCCCAGGAAGTGGCAGAGACGTTGGCGGTGACGGCGAGGACCGTCCGGACGTGGATTGACCAAGGCGAGCTCAAGGCCGTAAAGCTGCATCGCCAGTGGCGGATCCCGGCATCGGAGATCATCCGGCGAATTCTGGATCGCTAGATCGTGCGGGGTGAGGCCCTCTGGACGACCGAGGACGTGGCGCGCTTCCTGACGGTTTCCGAACGGACTGTGAGGGCGTGGCAGCAGGGACGTCGGATCCCCTTCTTGAAGATCGGTGGCACGATCAGGTTCGTCCCCGATGAGATTCGGAACTGGGCGACAGACCACGCGGCGGTCAACGCTTCGGACGTGCGACGCGGTTGATCTGACGCGCGAGAAGATCCGGTACCGGCTGCGACGCCGCACGGGTGTCAACCGTGGCCGGCCACGGTCGAATCCCAACGAGGTAATTTGTCCGGGGGTCGAGGAGAAACCAGTGTGAGCGATGAGCAGGGCACCCAGGCCATCACCCAGGAGCGTCCGTCGCGATCGGCCCACGATGGGAGCCCAACGGCGGCTACGAACCGCGTGGGGGACCCGCTCGCTATCCCTCTGGCCGCTCCCACGCTACAGGGCTGCGAGGTTTTGGCTCCCATCCTGCTCCCATTCCCGCCGATACTGGGAACAGTTCTCATGTTACTGCCTGGTTCGACGCTGTGACCTGCCGTTTTCCTGTGGAGGTGATGGGACTTGAACCCACGACTTCTACGTTGCGAACGTAGCGCTCTGCCGGACTGAGCTACACCCCCGACGGCCTCAGGCTACCGGGCCGGGTCTGGCCTGCTGTCGGGAGGGAGCTGCTGCTCGAGGGCGTGCTGGAGGCGGGACTGGATGACGGTGGTGGTCACGTCGGCCCGGCTGCGCTCCAGCACGGCCCGGAGGGAGTCGGTGGCCCGGCGCAGGCCGCCGGTGAGGGCGTCGGGGTAGTCCACGGTGACGAGCAGGTCGTACACGTCCTCCATGACTCGGAGGAGGTGCTCGCCCCGCGCCAGGTCGCCGGCCCGGATCACGTCGAGCAGGTGCCGGCGCAGCTCCGATGCGGCCTCGGCCAGCCCGCACAGCCACGCCGCCAGCCCCACGTCCACCTCGTCGGGGCCGGGCAGGGGGCGCCCGTCCACCAGGGCATGGGTGAGGAGGGCCTCGGCGTACTCCTTCTCGGCGTCGTGCAGGAAGCCGGCATGAGCCACCCGGGGATGGGGGCCCAGCGCCTCCTGGGCCTCACGCAGGGCGTGGTCGGCCTCGGCCATCAGCTGCTCGGCGTTGGCGGCCTCGCCCCGGTGGACGGCCCGGATGGCGCTGCTGCACGAGCGAATGGTGCGCCGGCAGGCGCTCAGGCCCCGCTCGCGCGCCGCGTGGGCCGCGTCCAGCTCGGACCGCAGGGGATCACAGAGGGCGGCCAGTTCCTCACGCCGGCTCTCCGGCGGGTGGTCGGCCACCGCGGCCGGGTGCTACGGCCGGCCGGCGCTAGTTGGCGGGCCGGCGCAGCAGCAGGACGTTGTCCACCTGTGCCGTGGCCGGCAGGAAGCGCAACTTCATCTCCCGCTCGGCGGCGGCGTTGCGAGCCCGGACCAGGAGGGCGACGTAGCCGGCGAACAGCAGGTCGCACAGGACGTGGAGGCCCAGCAGGGCCCGGAAGGGCGGCAGCACGCCCAGCACCAGCGTGACGCCCATGGCCACCAGCAGGGTGAACAGCACGTCCCGGCGGCGCCGCAGGGTCCGGGCCCGGCGGGCGGCGGCCGGCGAGTAGCTGCGCGCCATGTTGTAGGTGGGCGCCGGCGTGGTCGGCGCGTAGTTCGGGATCCGCAACGAGTGGGCCGCCGCCATGGTGGTGGGGCCGGTGCGGCGCAAGACGCTGAGCTGGCGCCGGAAGTTGCCGATGGAATCTGCCGGTCTCGCCTCGGCCCGCGCCCGCATCGCCGGTGGGACCAGGACTGCGGCCCAGATCACGGCAAGGACAAATAGCACCACGATCGTCAAGAGCTCCTCGACCCGCTTTCGTGAACTCGGTGACCGTACCCCCCCGCACCTTGCCGGCGGTGGATGGTGGCGGTCCTCGACGTCGGCCCGAATACTTTCACCTCTGGCCGGGCCGCGCCAGCCCGTCGAACCGCCGTTCGAGGTCCCGGCCGCGCCCTGGGAGGACCTGGATGAGAGGGCTAAGGCGTGGCGCCGTCGGGCGACGGCCGCCGCCAGATCCCGGCCCGCCCGCCCGTCTTCTCCCAGAGGGCCAGCTCCCCGATCACCATGGCGCGGTCCGACGACTTGCACATGTCGTAGATGGTGAGGGCGGCCACCGAGGCCGCCGTCAGGGCCTCCATCTCCACCCCGGTGCGGTCGACCGTCTCCACCTGAGCCTCCACCTCGACGTGGTCGTCCCCGATGGTGAAGTTCACCGACACCGACCCGATGGTGAGCTGGTGGCACAGCGGGATCATGTCGGGCGTGCGCTTGGCCGCCTGGATGCCGGCCACCCGGGCCACACCCAGCACGTCGCCCTTGGTGACGGCGTTGCTGGCCACCATGGCCGTCGTGTCGGGCTGCATGAACACCTTGCAGCGAGCCAGCGCCCGCCGGTGGGTGGGCTCCTTCGGGGTGACATCGACCATCCGGGCCCGGCCCAGCGGATCCAGGTGAGTGAGCCCTCGCTCTGACATAGTGCGAGTGTAAAGCGCCGGACGGGGCCGGCGCGTGGGCTCAGCCCCCTATCTGGCTCATGCTCCGGGCCGGCCGGGTGAACTGCACCGTTCCCACCGAATGCCCAGCCCACTTCCGGCCCACGTCGGCCTCGATGGCGGCGGCCAGGTCATCATCGCTGCCACCACCGCGCAGCACGGCCCGCAGGTCGGTCTCCTGCACCGCGAACAGGCAGTTGCGGAACTGGCCCTCGGCGGTGAGGCGGACCCGGTCGCAAGCGCCGCAGAAGGGTCGGGTGACGCTGGCCACCACGCCGACCTCGCCCCGCCCGTCCCGGTAGCGCCACCGGCGAGCCGGCGCCGGCCCGTCCCCGTCCACCGGCTCCAAGGGGAAAGCGGCGCCGACGGCGGCCACCACCTCGTCCATGGCGACCACCTGGTCAACAGACCACTCCCCCGACGCGTCGAGTGGCATGAACTCGATGAACCGGAGGTGGGCGCCGCGGTCACGGGCGAAGGCGGCCAGGTCCACGACCTCGTCGTCGTTGAGCCCCCGCACCAGCACGCAGTTGAGCTTGACCGGGTCGAAGCCGGCGGCCAGGGCGGCGTCGATGCCGTCGAGCACCCGGTGGAGGTCGTCCCGGCGGGTGAGGCGCTCGAAGCGCTCCGGGCGAAGGGTGTCCAACGAGATGTTGACCCGGGCCAGCCCGGCCCGGCGCAGGTCATCGGCCAGCAGGCCGAGCGACACGCCGTTGGTGGTCATGGACAGGTCGACGCCGAGGGCGGCCAGCTTGGTGACGAGCACGGAGAGGTGGGCCCGGACCGTGGGCTCCCCGCCGGTGATGCGGATGGCATCGAAGCCGAAGCGGGCCACGCACAGCCGGGCCACCCGCTCGATCTCCTCGAAGGTGAGCAGCTCGGAGCGGGGCAGCCAGGCCAGGCCATCGGCCGGCATGCAGTAGCGGCAGCGCAGGTTGCAGCGGTCGGTGACCGAGACGCGCAGGTCCCGGACGGTGCGTCGGAAGGGGTCGACGAGGGGGCGGGGCAGCGACATGGGCGTGCCACCCAGGCTAGGCGAGCAGGATGACGTCCACGTTTTCGCCCTGTTGCACTCCTGTGCCATCCGGCAGCAGGGCCAGGGCGTTGGCCTTGGCCATGGCCCAGAGCATGTGCGAGCCCTGGCCGCCGGCCGAGCGGACGTGAAGGCGGCCGTCCTGGCCGGGCTCGGCCCGGACCCGGAGGAAGTGGAGCTTGCCGTCGCGCCGGCGGCTGAGGGCCTCGGCGGCCACCGCCGTGATGCGGGGCCGCTCGGTGCCAGCCGGCGGGTGGCCCATCATGGCCAGCAGGGCAGGCCGGGCGAATAGCTCGAAGCTCACCATGGACGACACGGGGTTGCCCGGCAGCCCGAACACCGGCCTGCCCTTCACCACCCCGAAGGCGAGGGGCTTGGCCGGCTTGATGGCGACCTGGAGCCAGTGCATGGCGCCGCCGGCCAGGTGGTCGAGGACGGCCCTGACGTGGTCGAAGTCACCCACGCTCACCCCGCCGGTGGTGACCACCGCGTCGCAGGTGGCCACGGCCTCCTCCAGGGCGGCCCGCAGCAGCTGCTCGTCGTCGCCGCACCGCCCGAGGTCGACCGTCTCGCAGCCGGCCTGGCGGACCAGGGCCAGCAGGGTGGGCCGGTTGGAGTCGCGGATCTGGCCGGGGCCGAGCGGGGCGCCCCCCTCCGCCAGCTCGTCGCCGGTGGAGAGGACGCCGACCCGGGCCCGCCGGGTGACCGCGACCTCGGTGCGGCCCACGCTGGCCAGGACGCCGAGGTGGCCGGGGCCGAGCACGGTGCCGGCCGGGAAGACCTCTTGGCCAGCGGGGATGTCCTCGCCCGGCTGGCGGACGTGGTCGCCGGGGCGGGCCTCCTGGTGGATGACGACCGTGGCGCCGCCGTCCTCGGCTTCGGTGCGCTCCACCATGACGACGGCGTCCGCCCCGGAGGGCATGGGCGCGCCGGTCATGATGCGCACCGCCTGGCCCTGGCCGACCGGTGGGCCGGGCGGGGCGCCGGCGGGGGTGGTGGCGATGACGGCGAGCCGGACCGGTGATGCCCCGTCGCCGGCACCGGCCCCGGCCGTGTCGGCGGCCCGCACCGCGTAACCGTCCATGGCCGTGTTGGCGAAGGGCGGAACCGCGCCGGCGGCGTGGACCGCCTCGGCCAGCACCAGCCCCAGGGCGTCGGGCAACGGCACCACGGCGGTGCCCAGCGGCCCGCACCCGGCCCGGACCAACGCCTGCGCCTCCTCGAGCGGGACGAGTGCCATCGGCTGGGTCAGACCAGCTTCTTGCGCTCCACCAGGTCGGCCAGGAAGGCCCGGAAGGGCGGGCCGATGTCGTCCCGCTCGATGGCCAGCTCCACCGTCGCCCGCAGGTAGTCGAGCTTGTTGCCGATGTCGTAGCGGCCCGTCTCGAACACGTAGCCGTACACCGTCTGCTGCTCCAGCAGGAGGGCGATGGCGTCGGTGAGCTGGAGCTCGCCGCCGCTGCCGGGCTCGATCCGGTCGAGCGCGTCGAAGATCTCGGGGGTGAAGACGTAACGGCCCATCACTGCCAGGTTGGAGGGCGCCTCGTCGGCCGCCGGCTTCTCCACGATGCCGAGCAGGCGGACCAGGCCCTCCTCCACCGCCTCGGGCCGGGCGCAGCCGTAGGAGGAGACCTCGCTGCGGGCCACCTCCTTGAGGGCCACCACCGAGCGCCCGTAGCGGCCGTAGACGGCCAGCATCTGGGCCAGCACGTCGCTCTTCTCGTCCATGAGGTCGTCACCCAACATGACCACGAAGGGCTCGTCACCCACGTGCTGGCGGGCGACCCCCACGGCGTGGCCGAGGCCCTTGGCCTCGCCCTGGCGCACGTAGTGGATGTCGGCCATGTCGGCGATGGCCCGGACCTCGTCGAGCAGGTCCTGCTTGTCCTTCGACTCGAGCTCGGCCTCCAGCTCGAAGGAGCGGTCGAAATGGTCCTCGAGGGTCCGCTTCCCGCGGCCGGTGATGATGAGGATATCGCGAATGCCCACCCGCACCGCCTCCTCCACCACGTACTGGATGGCGGGCTTGTCGACGACCGGCAGCATCTCCTTGGGTTGCGACTTGCTGGCCGGCAGGAAGCGGGTGCCGAGGCCCGCGGCGGGGATCACCACCTTGCGTACCGGGCGGACCACAGCGCCCATCGTAGGGGGGTGGCGAGGCATCGGCGTCGTCCGAGTACACTTGGCACTCGACCCCGTCGAGTGCCAAGCGGAGGCGCCCCCTTCGATGCCCACGTATGAGTACGCCTGCAAGAGCTGCGGGGAGCATCTCGAGGTCGTCCAGTCCTTCCGTGACGACGCCCTGACGGTGTGCCCCAACTGCGGCGGCGAGCTTCGCAAGGTGTTCGGGTCCATCGGCATCGCCTTCAGGGGCAGCGGCTTCTACAAGACCGACAGCCGGGCGGCGAGCACGGCGAGGCCGAGCACCAAGAAGAGCGACAAGAGCGAGGCGTCCTCGTCCTCCACGTCGTCGTCGTCCTCGTCCTCCGACGGCGGGTCGTCGTCGTCCAAGGGCGACACCAAGGGCGACACCAAGGCCGCCGCCTCGTCGTGAGCCGCCGGCGGGCGGAGATCGGCGTCTTCGGCGGCTCGGGCTTCTACGCCTTCCTCGACGACGTCGAGACCATCCATGTGCACACGCCCTACGGCCCGCCCTCGGCGCCGGTGTCGATCGGGACGGTGGAGGGGCAGTCGGTGGCCTTCCTGCCCCGGCACGGGGTGCACCACGAGCTGCCGCCCCACCGGGTCAACTACCGGGCCAACGTGTGGGCCCTGCGGGAGGTGGGCGTGCAGCGGGTGATCGGGCCGTGCGCGGCCGGGTCGCTGCAGCCGGGGGTGAAGCCGGGTGACTTCGTGCTGTGCGACCAGCTGGTGGACCGCACCTCGGGCCGGGCCGACACCTTCTTCGACGGCGGCGTGGTGGGCCACGTCTCCTTCGCCGACCCCTACTGCCCCGACCTCCGGGGCACCCTGCTGGAGGCGGCCCTCGGCCTCGGCATCGAGGTGCACCCCAAGGGCACGGTGGTGGTGATCCAGGGCCCCCGGTTCTCCACCCGAGCCGAGTCGGCCTGGTACCGCAGCGCCGGCTGGGAGGTCATCAACATGACCCAGTACCCCGAGGCCTTCCTGTGCCGGGAGCTGGGGCTCTGCTATGCCGGCGTGGCCCTCGTCACCGACTACGACACCGGGCTCGAGGGCCTGGAGGGCATCGAGCCGGTCACCATCGAGCGGGTGTTCCAGGTGCTGGCCGAGAACGTGGAGCGGACCCGCTCCCTGCTCTTCGCCGCCATCCCCGCCCTGTCGGCGGCGCCGGCCTGCAACTGCCGCGACGCCCTTTCGTCCGGGCCCCTGGGCGCCTAGCCTCTCCCCCGCTGGCCCGCCGCCGGCGGCGGCGCTTCCCCCATCCGTCCCCTCGGAGAAGGGAGCGCGCCCATGCGGCTCCGCCGGTCCCCCCTGCCCTTCTGGCTCCTCTCGCTGGCCCTGGCCGGCTTCACCGGCCTGACCGTCACCCGCCTGGTGGACGAGGCCGCCACCCGCGCCGCCGAGCTCGGCGGCCTGGTCGACGCGC
>JBOGHQ010000494.1:0-3629 GCA_050744785.1 Acidimicrobiales bacterium
CGATGCGCTGCAGCGTCTGGTTGAGGTCGATGATGTAGATGCCGTTGCGCTCCCCGAAGATGAAGCGCTTCATCTTGGGGTTCCAGCGCCGGGTCTGGTGGCCGAAGTGGACCCCGGCCTCCAGCAGCTGCTTCATGGTGACGACGGCCATGTGGCTCCTCCCAACGGTTGGCGGCGCCCTCGTGCCGCGCCGCCGGAGCGACGACCGTGGGTGGCACGGGAACGGAAGTGACGGGGTGCCGGGCCAGGGAACTCGGCCGGCGCCGCAGCTTACCCGGGGCGCCCCGCCCCCGACCGCCGTCGGCGGGCTGTCCGCCACAGCAGGCCGGACAGCACCATCAGAAGGCCCCAGGCCACCGCCACGGGCCCGGTGAGGGCCGGGGCGGCGCCGACCCCGGCGACCAACGAGGTGGCGCCGCGCCGAACCAGCAGCGGCATGGTGGCGGCGGTGGACCGCCCCGCGCCGACGTCGGCCACCACGGTGACGGTGTAGCGGCCCGGCCCGGGCAGGGCGGGCAGGGCGGCTGCGGCCCTGTCGCCCGGCTCGACCAGCGCGGCCGGCGTCTCCAACGGGGTCGACAGCCTCGGTCCCTCCACCTTCACCCGTACCGCCGCCGCGGCGGAGAGGGCGAACCGGGCCTGTCCCCGCGACCCGTCCTCGGGCGGCTCCGCTCCCAGCGGCTCGACGGTGGCCGCCGCCTCCTGGTCGACGGGCGGGACCACCCGCACCTTGCCCCGTCCGGCCGCGACCACCCGCCACGTCCCGCTGGCCGCCACCGCCACCTGCAGGCCGGACCCGTCGAGCACGCGGAACCGGTCCGACCCGCTCACGGTGGCCGAGCCCCGGCTGTCGAGGAGGACCCGGATGCGCTGGGGCAGCTGCTCGGCCGGGAGCGTGGTGGGGCGGATGCCGTTGTAGTAGCTGGCCAGGATCTCCCCCGCCCGCAGGCCTCGGGAGGCCTTGCCCAGCGCGCCGAACTGGCTGAGGCCGATGCCGTGGCCGTGGCCTCGGCCGTCGAGGGTGGCGACGGCGGCGGGGTCGTCGGCGAGGACGGAGAACTGGGTGGACGGCACGGTGCGGGGCATGCCCTCCGGGGCCGGCACGCTCTCGTTCAGGCGGCCCCGGAAGTCGAGCACGGGGACCAGGGTCTGGCCACCGGGCCAGTCGAGGGCGATGGCGTCGCCGGTGCGGCGCAGGCTGGTCAGCGGGCCGGGGAGGCCGAAGGCGGACCGGAGCTGCTCGTAGCCGAGGGTCACCCGCCAGTGGTTGTACGGGCCCTTGGCGCTGTCCGGGTCCGGGGCCGACCGCAGGTAGGGCCGGCTGCCGGCCACCGAGCGGCCGCCGTTGGAGCTGGAGTACATGGCCAGGATCGGCTCACCCCGGTACAGGAGCACCTGGCCCCCCGTGGAGCGCACCGCCTCCACCCAGCGGCTGCCGTGCTCGGACCGCTCCTTGGCCAGGCCCAGGTAGACCTGGCAGGCCTGGGTGTCGCAGATGTCGGCGCCGGCCGAGCGGGCCTCGGTGGGGCCCTCCCGCCGCAGCTGGTGCACGGCGAAGGTCCGGGCCGCGATGGCCTGAGCGCGGAGGGCCTCCATGGGCCAGGAGGCGGGCACCTCGGCCACGCCCTGGAGGTACTCCTCGAATCCCACGTCGTTCACGACGGACAACCCGCCCGGCCCGGGCGACAACTCGACGGCGCCCCGGACCTCCCCGTTGCCGCTCACGCTGAGGGACCCGACCGCCGGGTCGGCGCTCTCGAAGCGAACCCGGTCCACCACCCAGCCACGGGGCGGGGCGGCCGCCTCCTTGCCCGAGGCGGCCACCGGCGGGGCGACGCCGAGAGCGACCAGCGCCACGCCGGCCAGCACCAGCCCTGCCCGCGACCCGCCTCGCACGGCTCGGACACTAGGCCAGGCGGCACCATCGCCATCCGGGCCGTCGGCCTCGGCAGGTTCGGGGACTGCCGCGCCGGCCGGGCGGCGGCATGGTTCACTGGGCGGCATCGAGCCGACGAGGGGGCGCAGGTGGACCTGAGCAAGCTGACGCCGGGCGAGAAGCTGGTGGTCATCGGCGGGGCCATCCTGGTCATCGACCTGGCCTTCTTCCCCTGGCACGACCTGTTCGGCCTCACCCGCACGGCCATCCAGAACCCGAACTCGTTCTGGGGCACCATGGCCCTGCTGCTGACGATCGCCCTCGTCCTCGCCGTCGCCCTGCCCCGTTTCAGCAACGCCCGCCTGCCGTCGCTGCCGGTGCCGTGGCCGCAGGCCGTCTTCCTGGGCGGCTGCGCCGTGGCCGGGCTGCTGGTGGTGAAGCTCGCGCAGGAGACGAGGTTCCTCGCCTTCGGGGCGTGGGCGGGCCTGGTGCTGGCCGCCCTGGTCGCCTACGGCGGCTACCTCATGCGCCAGGAGGCCGGCTACCGGCCCAGGAGGCGGCCCCGCAACCTGCCCTGACCCTGGCCCTGCCCTACCCCGGCCAGGCCGCCACGGGGTAGGCCGAGGTGGGCACCACCACGGTGTTGGACAGCTTGTCGTGCCAGGTCTGCTTCTCGGCATCCCAGAGCATCCAGAAGTAGCCGAGGCCGCAGGGGAGACCCGACACGAAGCGCGCCACGTAGCGGAGCACGGCCCGGCCCGGGTCGATGGGCCCACCGCCCAGGAAGTCGATGACCCTGATGTTCATCACCCGCTTGCCGGGGGTCTGGCCGGACGGGCTGCCCTCGAAGTAGGCGTAGTACGCGACGCCGACGGCGATCCCGAGGACGCTGCCCAGGAACAGGTCGAACAGGGCCCGCAGGAGCAGCTGGACGACGCCCATGAGGAGGGCGTCGATCAGGGCGGCGACCAGGCGCTCGCCGAAGCCGGCTCGCGGCCCCGACGGTCCGGCGGCGCGGGCGGGGCCGGCGGGGGGGCGGTACTCGGCCATGTGGTGTCCTCCTTGGTGTCGGTCAGATCGGTAGCCGCAGCAGGCCGGCCCGCCCCAGCTGGTAGGCCCACATGGCGGCGAGGGCGGCCGGCACCACCCACCCCGGCACGGCGAGGGTGCGCCGGCGGCGGGCGAGCAGGAGGGCCAGCGCGATCGCCACCGCCACCATGCCGGCCGGCGTGGCGGCGCCGGCCGCCCCCAGGTCGAGGTGCACGGTGGCGGTGACGCTGGTGGTCATCCCGCACAGGGGGCACGGGACGCCGGTGAGGCTGCGGAGGGGGCAGGGCAAACCCGGATGGCCGGGAAGGGCTGGCAGCACGGCTGCCGCAGCCAGCATGAGCCCGCCCGCCACCCGCACGTCGTCGAGGTGGACGATCGACCGCGCCCGGAGCGCCAGCGCCGGCATCGCGTGACAGTACGGCACGGCGGCGGGCCGCGCTCGCGGCCGCGGCTACTGCCGGGCCGCTTTGGCGGCGGCCAGCTCCTCCAGGAAGGCCTCCGGCTCCAGGGCGGAGGAGGGGCCCACGACCTTTTGGCGCAGCCGGGCCGCCAGCTCCTCGGCCAGCCGGCGGCGGGCGTCGGGCACCAGGTCGGCCCGCCGCTCCAGGAAGCGCCGGACGGTGGCCACCTCGTCGCCGGTGACGGCCGACACGTCCCACGCCGGCTGCTCCACTGCCGGCTGGTGGGCGGCCCGGGCGGGGGC
>JBOGHQ010000495.1:0-6426 GCA_050744785.1 Acidimicrobiales bacterium
TGGGCCCCGGGGCCCGCCAGCGCATGGCGGCGACCCGCCACCTGGTGGAGTCCCTGGCCGCCTCGGACGAGCCCGTCTACGGCGTGTCGACCGGCTTCGGGTCGCTGGCGCTGCGCCGCATCCCGGCCGAGCGCCGGGCCGACCTCCAGCGCTCGCTGCTGCGCTCCCACGCGGCTGGCATGGGGGCCCCCGTCGAGGAGGAGGTGGTCCGGGCCATGCTCCTGTTGCGGGCCCGCACCCTGGCCACGGGCCACACCGGTGCCCGCCCCGAGGTGGCCGAGCTCCTTCTCGGCCTCCTGTCCGCCGGCATCACACCGGTGGTGCCCGAGCACGGCTCACTCGGCTGCAGCGGCGACCTGGCCCCGCTGGCCCACGCCGGGCTGGCCCTCATCGGCGAGGGGACGGTGGCCCACGGCGGTGCCGTCCGGCCGGCGGCCGAGGCCCTGGCCGCGGCCGGCCTCACCCCGCTCGAGCTCGGTGCCAAGGAGGGCCTCTCCCTCATCAACGGCACCGACGGCATCCTCGGCATGCTGGTGCTGGCCTGCGAGGACCTGGGCCGGCTGCTCCGCACCGCCGACGTCACCGCCGCCATGAGCGTGGAGGCGCTCCTCGGGACCGACCGTCCCTTCGCCGCCGACCTCCACGCCCTCCGGCCCCATCCAGGTCAAGCCCGGAGCGCCGCCAACCTGGTACGGCTCCTGGCCGGCTCCGAGGTGGTGGCGTCGCACCGCGCCGACGACCCGCGGGTCCAGGACGCCTACTCCCTTCGCTGCGCGCCCCAGGTGGCCGGGGCGGCCCGCGACACCCTGGCCTTCGCCGAGCAGGTGGCCGACCGGGAGCTGGCGGCCGTGGTCGACAACCCGGTGGTGCTGGCCGACGGCCGCATCGAGGCGGTGGGCAACTTCCACGGCGCCCCGCTCGGCTTCGCCTGCGACTTCCTGGCCATCGCGGCGGCCGAGGTCGGGGCCATCGCCGAGCGGCGGGTCGACCGCCTGCTCGACGCCCACCGGTCCCATGGCCTGCCGCCCTTCCTGGCCGCCGAGCCCGGCGTGGACTCCGGCCTGATGATCGCCCAGTACACCGCAGCCGCCCTCGTGGCCGAGAACCGGCGACTGGCGGCGCCGGCCAGCGTGGACTCGCTGCCCACCTCGGCGCTGCAGGAGGACCACAACTCCATGGCGTGGGCCGCAGCCCGGAAGCTGCGGGCTGTGCTCATCAACCTGGGCCGGGTCCTCGCCGTGGAGCTGACGGTGGCCGGCCGGGGGCTGGACCTGCGGGCCCCGCTGGCGCCGGCCCCCGGGACGGCGGCCGCGCTGGCGGCCCTCCGGCAGGTGGTCCCCGGGCCGGGGCCCGACCGGCCCCTGGCCCCGGAGCTGGCCGCAGCCGAGGCCCTGGTAGCCGGCGAGCACCTGCTGGCCGCCGTGGAGGCGGCGGTGGGGACGCTGCCATGAGTGGCACCCGCACCGTCCGAGCGCCGCGGGGGCCGGAGCGGTCGTGCAAGGGCTGGCCCCAGGAGGCGGCCCTGCGCATGCTGATGAACAACCTCGACCCCGAGGTGGCCGAGCGGCCCGACGACCTCGTGGTCTACGGCGGCACCGGCCGGGCGGCCCGCAGCTGGGAGGCCTTCGACGCCATGGTGGCCACGCTGCGGGACCTGGACGACGACGAGACCATGCTGGTCCAGTCGGGCAAGCCGGTGGGCGTGTTCCGCACCCACCCGTGGGCGCCGCGGGTGCTGATCGCCAACTCCAACCTGGTGCCGGAGTGGGCCACGTGGGACGAGTTCCGTCGCCTGGAGGCGCTGGGGCTGACCATGTACGGCCAGATGACGGCGGGCTCGTGGATCTACATCGGGACCCAGGGCATCCTCCAGGGCACCTACGAGTGCTTCGCCGCCATCTCCCAGCGCCGCTTCGGCGGCAACCTGGCCGGCACCCTCACGATCACCGCCGGCCTGGGCGGCATGGGTGGGGCCCAGCCGCTGGCCGTCACCATGAACGGCGGGGTGGCGCTGTGCGTGGACGTCGACCCCGCCCGCATCGCCCGCCGCGTCCACGACCGCTACCTGGACGAGGCGGCCGACGATCTCGACGACGCCCTGGCCAGGGTCGAGCGGGCCCGGTCCGCCCGCCACCCCCGGTCGGTGGGCGTGCAGGGCAACATGGCCGACGTCCTGCCCCGGCTGGCGGCGGCCGGTGTGGTGGCCGACATCGTCACCGACCAGACGCCGGCCCACGATCCGCTGTCCTACGTGCCCTCGGGGCTGTCGGTGGACGAGGCGGCCGAGCTGCGCCGGCGGGACCCGGAGGGGTACGTGGCCCGCAGCCGGGAGAGCATGGCCCGCCACTGCGAGGCCATGGTGGCCTACCTCGACGGCGGCGCCGAGGTGTTCGACTACGGCAACAGCCTGTGGGTCGAGGCCCAGCTCGGGGGCTTCGGCCGGGCCTTCGCCTACCCCGGGTTCCTCCCCGCCTACATCCGGCCGCTGTTCTGCGAGGGGAAGGGCCCGTTCCGGTGGGCCGCCCTGTCGGGCGACCCGGCCGACATCGGCGTCACCGACCGGGCCGTGATCGAGGAGTTCCCCGAGAACGAGCAGTTGGTGCGCTGGCTGCGGCTGGCCGAGGACCGCGTCCAGTTCCAGGGCCTCCCGGCCCGCATCTGCTGGCTGGGGTACGGCGAGCGGGACCGCATGGGCCTGCGCTTCAACGAGCTGGTCGCCAGCGGCCGGGTGGCCGCTCCCATCGTGATCGGCCGGGACCACCTCGACTCCGGATCGGTGGCCTCGCCCTACCGGGAGACCGAGGCCATGGCCGACGGCAGCGACGCCATCGCCGACTGGCCGCTGCTCAACGCCCTGCTGAACACCGCCAGTGGTGCCTCGTGGGTGAGCATCCACCACGGCGGCGGGGTCGGGATCGGCCGGTCTGTCCACGCCGGCATGGTGGCGGTGGCCGACGGCACGCCTCTGGCGGCCGAGAAGCTGGCGCGGGTCCTCACCTGCGACCCGGGCACGGGCGTGATGCGCCACGCCGACGCCGGCTACGAGGACGCCCGGCGGGTGGCGCGGGATCGAGGCGTCCGGTTGCCGATGCAGCCGTGAGCGGGCGGTGAGCGGCGCGTGGTGGGCGGAGTGGGCATGGCTGGGTGACCCGGCCGACGAGGGCGCCGTCGCCGGCGTGGTGCTCCGCCAGGAGAACGGGGCCCTGGTGTCGGTGGAGACCGGCGTGGCCGCCCCGCCCGCCGGGGCCCGGGTGTTCCGGGGCATCGCCCTCCCCGGGCTGGTGAACGGCCACTCCCACGCCTTCCACCGGGCCCTGCGGGGCCGGGCCGGCGGCCACGACTTCTGGGAGTGGCGGGAGGCCATGTACCGCCTCGCCGGCGCCCTTGACCCTGCGTCGTACCACGCCTTGGCCCGGGCCACCTTCGCCGAGATGGCCCTGGCCGGCATCACGACGGTGCACGAGTTCCACTACCTCCACCAGCCGGCCGGCATGGACGACGCCGTGGTGGTCGCCGCCGCCGAGGCCGGGGTGCGCCTGGTCCTGCTCGATACCTGCTACCTGCGGGCCGGCTTCGACGGCGAGTTGAGCCCGGTGCCGCGCCGCTTCAGCGACGGCGACGTCGGCGGGTGGGCGGCTCGGGCCAGTGCGGCCGCGGCCCGGCACCCCGGCGTGGTGGTGGGCGCCGCCATCCACAGTGTCCGGGCCGTGGACCCCGCGTCCATGGCGGCGGTGGCCGGCTGGGCCGGCGAGCGCGGGGTCCCGCTGCACCTCCACCTGTCCGAGCAGCCGGCCGAGAACGAGGCCTGCCTGGCCGCCACCGGCCGCACGCCCACCCAGCTGTGCGACGAGGCGGGCGTCCTCGGACCGGGCACCACGGCGGTGCACGCGACCTATGTCAGTGGTAACGACGTCGACCGACTCGGGGGCTCGGGTACCGCGGTGTGCGTGTGCCCCACGACCGAGCGCGACCTGGCCGACGGCGTGGGACCGGTCGCCGCGCTGTCGGCGGCGGGCGCACCACTGCGGGTCGGCTCCGACAGCAACGCCGTGATCGACCTGTTCGAAGAGGCCCGGGCCGTGGAGCTGGACCAGCGGCTGGTGACGGGCCGGCGCGGGCACCACCGGCCCGCCGAGCTGCTCTCGGCCGCGACGGCCGGCGGCCGGCTGGCGGCCGGCGCCCCAGCCGACTGGGCGGGCCTGTCGCTGCGGTCCCCCCGCCTGGCGGGCTTCGAGCCGGACCACGCCGTTTCCCACCTGGTGGCCGCGGCGGCGCCCGCCGACGTCGACGTCGTGGTCGTCGGTGGAGAGGTCGTGGTCGAAGGCGGGCGGCACCGGAGCATCGACGTGGCCACCGAGCTGGCCGCCGCGATCGGCGGGCTGCAGGGCGGCCGCGGATGACCTGGGACCTCCTTGTCAGCGGCGCCCGGCTGGCCACCATGGCGCCCGGCCGCGGCATCGACGAGCCCGGTGCGGTGGCGGTCACTGGCGACCGCATCGCCTTCGCCGGCCCCGAGGCCGACGTCCCCGCCGGCCAGCGCGACGCCGTGGTGCGCCTCGACGCCGAGGGCCGGCTGGTGACGCCCGGGCTGGTGGACTGCCACACTCACCTCGTCTTCGCCGGGGACCGGGCCGGTGAGTTCGAACAACGGCTGGCCGGCGCTTCTTACGAGGACATCGCCCGCGGCGGCGGGGGGATCCTGTCCACTGTGCGGGCCACCCGGGCCGCCGGAGAGGACGACTTGCTGGACGCCGCCGCTGGGCGGCTCCGGCACCTCGCCGACTCCGGCGTGACCACGGTGGAGGTCAAGTCGGGCTACGGCCTGGACCTGCCCACCGAGCTGCGGCTGCTGCGCGTGGCCCGCCGCCTGGGCCAGCGCAGCGGGGTATCGGTGCGCACCACCTTTCTGGCCGCCCACGCGGTGCCCCCCGAGTACCGCGACCGCTCCGACGCCTACGTCGACGAGGTGGTGGGCACCATGCTCCCGGCCGTGGCGGCCGAAGGCGTGGCCGACGCCGTCGATGTGTTCTGCGAGTCCGTGGCGTTCACGGTGGAGCAGTGCGACCGGGTCCTGGCCGCGGCCGGCCGGCTGGGGCTGGCCGTCAAGGTGCACGCCGACCAGCTGACCGAAGCCGGGGGCGCCGCGCTCGCGGCCCGCCACCGGGCCCTGTCCGCCGACCACCTCGAGCACACTTCACCAGAGGGGGTGGAAGCGCTGGCCGAGGCCGGCACGGTGGCCGTCCTGCTGCCGGGCGCGGCCCACGTCCTCGGGGAGACGTCGGTGCCGCCGGTGGGGGCGCTCCGCGCCGCCGGCGTGCCCATGGCCGTGGCCACCGACGCCAACCCCGGCACCTCGCCCCTCCTCTCGCTCCCGCTGGCCATGCACCTCGCCTGCGTGCGCTTCGGCCTCACGCCCGCCGAGGCCCTGGCCGGCGCAACCGTGCACGCCGCCGCTGCGCTGGGCCTCACGGGTGAGGTCGGGATCCTGGCGCCCGGCGCCCGAGCCGACCTGGTGCTGTGGGATGCCGCAGGGCCGCTCGACCTGGTGTATTGGATCGGCGCCGACCTGTGCCACACGTCACTACGCGGTGGGCGTGGCGCGGGGAATTGAGGTCGCACCTGCGGCCCATGTCCTCCTCGAGGTCTCGCAGGTCTCCCACGGCGGCGCCGTCGACACCACCAACGCCGGTTCCAGCCATGAGCTCGGTGTTGCTCACCTACAAGGGCACGGTGATGGGACCGTTCGACGGCGAGGAGCCGGGCGGGGCAACCTTTCGAACACGGCCACGATCACCGCCACCAACGCGGAGCCAGCCAGCACCGGCGCCGTGGTCACGCCCGTGTCGAACGCCGGCGCCCTCACCAGGGGCACGGCCTACGGCGCCGATGCGGAGCTGCTGTCGCTCGACCTGATCAAGAAGCTCGCTCGGGTCGACTCGCGGGCACCGACGCCTCCGGGCACGGACCATGAATCCAAGCAGGTCGGGACGGTCCTCATCCCAACCCTCGTCAACCTCGGGCTCATCACCAACACGTCGGATTCGTCCGTCGGCACCGATCGTGGTCAACCTGGCCAACCCTCGGGTTCGCAGTGGTGGTCGTCAACGAGCAGTCGGCCACCAACGGCGTGAAGCACACGGCCGGCACGATCAACGCCATCCACGCCTTCGTCTACCGCGCCATCGGCAACCTGACAGCGGAGGTCATCGTGGGCCACGCCCACAGCGACGCCCACCACCCGTAGCACTCTCGGGTCACCGTGCCGGTCCCGCAGCGGGGGCCGGCACGGTGCGAGGGACCTAGGTGAGTCGGCAGAAAGCGCCGTTCTGAGGCTCCGCAGGTAGGTGGGCCCGATAGGGCGCCCGGCGGTGATAGCGGCCGGAGTGAAGCCGATCATCGGCGCTTGCGGCCGTGAATGGCTCCCGG
>JBOGHQ010000496.1:0-5011 GCA_050744785.1 Acidimicrobiales bacterium
GGTCTGGGCCGGAGCGGGGGCGGGCGGCGTCTCCACCGGCGGGGCCGGGGCCGGGGCGGCGGCGGCAAGCGCCGGCTGGGCGAACTCGAACTGGTAGCTGCCGATGGCGAGGTCCACCGAGCCCACCACGCCCTGGAGGTCGTTCACCTGCTGGTCCATGGCCACCAGGCCCCACCTGGCACCCTGCTCGCGGAAGGTGAAGACGCTCTGCCACCGCTCGGCAAAGGAGCCGAGCCTGCCTTTGACGGCAATGGTGGCGCCGACCAGGACGTCGCCCGGCTCCCGGTCCTCGGCGAACAACTCCGCGCCGAAGGCGTCCTCGTCCTCGAGGGCCGGGATAAGGAGGCGGTAGAAGCCGGGGGTGCGTCCCTCCCCGGGCCGGAGGGAGCGGGTGAAGCCCTCACTCTTGGCCTCCAGCTCCTCGCCCAGGTCGATGGCGGCGCCCAGGAAGCGGCGGTCCCAGGGGTCGGCGGCGTCGTAGTCGAAGGCGTCAGGGGCGGCCGGGAGCACGCTCAGCGACGCCACCTCGGCCTGGCGCAGGGCCGGCACGGTGAGGCTGCGGCCGGCGGAGGAGATCTTCACCGTGCCCCGGTAGCTCCCGGCCGAGGCGGCCAGGTCACGCGAGAGCTTGGCCACGCCCTCCACCAGGAACTGGGAGCCGGCGGCGGCCACCTTGAGGGGCTGGATGCCGCTCGTGACGAGCAGGTCCCTGGCCACCAGGACCACGGGCGTGCCCAGCTCCAGGTTCGACCCCGTGCGCAGCTCGAGGGTGGAGCCGTCGTGGAGCGAGACGGTGGCTGACCCGGCCGTCACCTTGACCCGGCCGCCGATGTGGAGAGTGACCTGGCCCGTTGCGGACCGGAAGGCCTCGCCCCGCTCGGCCACCAGGACCCGGCTGCCGCGGTCGACGTTGACGGACGCCTCGTTGATGCGGACCTTGTCGTTGGTGCAGGCCGCACCCAGCACCAGCACTGCAACCACTGAGAGCACCCCGACGAGACGCCTCATCCCGCCGTCTCTTTCGGCACATTGGGCACGAACATTGAGACCTTCGTGCCCTTTCCGAGGTGGGATCGGGTTGACATGCTGCCCCCGTGGGCCTCCACCACCCGGCGGACGAAGGCCAGACCGAGGCCGAGACCGCCGAACGCTCGCGTGTCGGACGGATCGCCCTGGACGAACTCGGCGAAGGCTTTCTCCAGCTCGGTGCCGGTCATCCCGATGCCGTGGTCGAGCACGCTGATCTCCACCCCGCCGTCGCCGGCCGGCTCGGCCGAGACGGAGATGCGCCCGCCGTTGGGCGAGAACTTGACGGCGTTGTCGATCAGCTCGTCGAGGCAGGCGCTGAGCCGGCGCCGGTCGGCCTGCACCACGGGGGTGCCCTTGCGGATGCGGGACCGGATGACGTCGGGGCCGACGCGCTTCTCCCAGCGCCGCAGCACGTCGTCGATCAGGGCGCGGGGGTCGACCTGGTCGGCGCGGAGCATCACCCGCCGGGCGCCCGAAGCGGCGAAGAACTCCAGCAGCTCCACGATCCGGAGGAGCTTCTTGGACTCGGCCAGCATGACCTCGTGCATCTCGTGGGCCTGGTCCGACGAGACCTGCTTGCGGTTCAGGATCTCGGCGTAGCCCATGAGCGGGACCAGCGGGTGGCGCAGCTCGTGGCCGACGCGAGCCAGGAACTGGGTCTTCATCTGCTCGACCTCCCGCTCCCGCGTGAGGTCGGCCAGCACCACGACCCGGCCCCCCGTCTCGGTCCCTGGTCCATGCAACGCCCCCACCGAGACCGCGACGGGGACATCCCGCCCGTCCGAGGCCACCACCGTCCCAAGTGTGCTCCATGGGGCGCTGGATTGGGAGAGCAGGATGATGCCGCCATCGTCCTGCGCCTGGAGGCGGACCACCTCGTCCACCGGCCGCCCCAGCACCTCGCTCTGGCGACGGCGCAGCAGGGACTCGGCGGCCCGGTTGAAGTCGGTGATCCGGCCGGAGCCGTCCACCACCACCAGGGCCTCCCCCATGCCGGCCACCACCGCCTCCAGGCGGCCCCGGAGGCGGACCTCGGTCTCGGTCTTCTCCTGCACCGACTGGGCCATGGAGTCGAAGGTGCGGCCCAGCACGCCCACCTCGTCCTCGCTCCTGATCCCGGCCCGCACCGAGAGATCGCCCTCCTGGATGGCCTCGGCGGCCCGGCGCAGGCGGCCCAGGCCGGAGCCGATCTGGGCGCCGATGATGGAGGCCAGCAGCAGGGCCAGCAGGGCCCCGCCCAGGGCCACCAGGAACAGGTTGCGGAACAGCTTGTCCCGCGTCTCGTTGACCAGGGTGGTGGGCGTGGAGGCGATCAAGGCCAGCTTGGGCGGCTCGTCGGGGTCGGCGCGCACCGGCACCACGGACACGAAGCGGCCACCGAGGACGGCCGAGCCCGACCGGCCGTCCACCAGGGCGGCCCGCTCCAGGGCGGCCGTCTCCGACTGGGCCGGCTGGGGGCCCGAGCGGGCCACCACGCCGGTGGTGTCCACCAGCGCCAGCGACAGGCTGGGGTCGTCCAGCGTGGTGAGCTCGAGCTCGGTGGCGTCGAGGGGCGAGGCGGCCACGGCCACCCCGACGAGCTCGGGGGGGTTCCCCACCTCGATGGGGTAGGCCCCGACCCGGAACGCCTTGCCGCCCACGACCTCGATCGAGCCCCGCTGCCCGCGCCGGAGCAGGGCCTGGGTGACAGTGTCCTTACCGGCGAGATTGACGACCAGGACGGGGTCGAGGTTGTGGGAGCCCTGCACCGACTGCAGGCGGTTGACGTAGGCCAGGGAGACGTCGGCCAGGAAGTTCTCGGAGAGCTGGCCCAGGCGGCCGGAGAGCTCGGCCGACGTGGTCGGGTTGTTGGCGACCGTGACGACCCGGGGGTCGCCGGGGAGCGTGTTGGCCACGATCTTGGCCTCGCTCAGGCGGGGCCGGACGTCGGCCGCCTCCACCGCCTCGTTCTGGGCCCGGCGGGCCAGGCGGTCGGCGGCGCTGTCCTGCACGTTGTCGACCAGCACGGCCGACAGCGCCACGCCCAGCACCAGCACCACCATGAGGAGGGTGGCGGCTGCGCTGGCTGCGAACCGGGCCGTGATCGAGCGGCGGCTGACGGCGTAGACGCCGGCGCCCAGGATGGCCCCGCCGCCGGCGAGGAAGAGCCGGGACAGGGTCCCCGGGTCGACGGCGTCGGCCACGGTGGCCACGCCGACCAGCACGGCCGAGAGCAGGAGGACCAGCCGGGCGAACAGACCGCCCACCCAGCCCCTGGCCAGGCCGATCAGTACCGCCGCCACGCCGGCGCTGCGCAGCCCGATGATGCCGGCGGCGCCCCCGTCGTCCACCAGCTGGGAGCCGTGGAGGAACGAGGCGACCATGAGCGCCGTGAAGCCGAGCACAAAGGCGGCCCGCCCCGGCGGGCGGGAGTTGAGCAGCGTGCCCCGGAGCGCCACCACCGAAAGCCCCGACGCGGCCGCGAGAAAGAGCACGAACTCGGCCGCGAACTGCAGCTGTGCGCTGGAAGCGGACATCACGTCACTTATCGACAGCTTCGGGGGCGCTCAGGAGAGTTACGGCGAGCCCGAATGGGCCGACAGCGTACAGGCGGGCCGCGGCGGCCCGGATCTCAACCCGGCACGCCGGCCGGGCCGCTCCCGAGCGCGCTGGCATCGCCCCCCAGGCGGGCCAAGGCGGCGATGGCGTCGTCCAGCGACGCGACCCTGACGACCTCCAAGGACCGACCACTGTGGGCTTTGGCTTCTTCGTACTCATCGGACGGAACGAGGAAGACCTGAGCGCCGGCCGCCTTCACCGCCGCCGTCTTCTGCACCACGCCGCCCACGTTGCCCACCGAGCCGTCGATCTCGATGGTGCCGGTGGCGGCCACCTTCTTGCCGCCGGTGAGCTCGCCCATGCTGAGGGCGTCCAGCACGCCGAGGGTGAAGGCCAGGCCGGCCGACGGCCCCCCGATGGTGCCCGAGTCGATGTTGACCTCGAAGGGGAGGTCGAACGTCTGGCCCTTGGTGTGCAGGACCACGCCCAGGAACCCCTCGGTGCGCTCGGGGTGGCGGGCGAGGGTGATCTCCTCGGTGCGGGTGGCGCCGTCGACGCCCTGCACGTCGAGACGGACGGTCTGGCCCGGCGTATGGGCCCGGATGCCCTCCACCACCTCCTGCGAGAGCGAGGTGGGCTTCCCGTCGACACCGGTGATCACTTCGGCCTCGACCAGCCGACCGTCGGCCGGGGAGCCGGGGTCGATATGGGTGATCTGGGCGCCCTTGCCGTGCTCGGCGACGGTGTGGCCCAGGCGGCGGAGAGCCACCACCGCGGCCACCTGCTTGGAGGTGTCCATGAGCTCGAGGTTCTGCCTGGTGAACTGGCTGCGGGGTGTGTCGCCCAGCACCTGGTCCTCGGGCAGGATGTCGGTGTCGGGGTCGAGCCAGCCCAGGAAGGCCTCGAAGGCGCTCACCTGCCGCAGCGAGATGGTGCTGAGCAGCACCTCTCCCTCGGGCGGGAAGCTGCGGTCCTTGGGGACCCGGATGAGGTCGTTGACCTGCCGGGCCGTCCCCGGGGCCAGGGCGTAATAGGGGATGGTCACCTGGAGGGCGCCCACCAGCACCACGAAGGCAACGAACGCCGGGATGCCCCACCGCAGCCAGCGGCGCCGCCTGGGTGGCTCGGGTGTCGGCTCCCAGGAGAGAGGGGGCGGCACTACCATTGGGTCGATTGTGTCCATGTCGTTGTCCACGTCCCCTCGGGCACAGCCTGCCATGAAACGGGGCGTTATCGGCCGCGTCGACACTGGCGGCACATGACGCTTCCGGAATGGGTCGACCCCAGCTCGCCTGACGACCCGAGGGCCGGCGGCGCCAACGAGGAGGGCCTCCCTCCCCCCGGCACCACCGATCCGGTGCTGGCCACCAAGCCCGTTCTGGAATGGACCCATGAGGACTGGGCCCGCTGGGTGGCCGGCACCACCGCGGCGCCGGCCACCGAC
>JBOGHQ010000497.1:0-2921 GCA_050744785.1 Acidimicrobiales bacterium
GCCCGGGGCGAGGGGCGCGCCCCCCACCGCGGCCTGGGCGGCGAGCAGGTGGAGGGCCGCCAGGCGGTCCGGGAGCTGCTGGCGGCCGGCCGCCGCAAGGTGCGGGAACTGTGGGTGGCGGAGGGCACCGACGCGTCGGTCGCCATCGCCGAGATCCTCCGCCTGGCTGCTCGGGCGCGGGTCCCGGTGCGGATGGTGTCCCGAGCCCGGCTGGATGGCCGGGCCGTGACGGAGGCGCCCCAGGGTGTGGTGGCCCGGGCCGCCCCCCTCGAGGAGGTCGACCTCGATGAGCTGGTCGCACCCGCCAAGGGCCAGCCGCCCTTCCTCCTGGCCGTCGACGGCGTCACCGATCCCCACAACCTCGGCGCTCTCCTTCGCACCGCGGAGTGCGCCGGCGCCACCGGCGTGGTGCTGCCCCGCCACCGGGCCGTGCACGTCACGCCGGCCGTCGCCAAAGCCGCGGCCGGCGCCATCGAGCACCTGCCCATCGCCGTGGTTCCTGGACTGGCCACCGCTCTGACGCGGCTGCGGCGGGCCGGGATCTGGACGGTGGGGCTGGATGCGGAGGGCGACCAGCGCCTCTTCGACCTGGAGCTGGCCACGGAGCCGGTGGTCCTCGTGCTCGGGGCGGAGGGCAGCGGCCTGTCCCGCCTGGTGCGCCAGCGGTGCGACGTGATGGCCTCGATCCCCCAGCGGGGCGCCGTGCCCTCGCTCAACGTGGCCGCAGCTGGTGCGGTGGCCTGCTACGAGGTGGCCCGCCGCCGAGCCTGACGGCCTTTTCGGACGGGTGGCTCCTCGAAATATCCCTATTTGCCCCCGTTGGGGGCAAATTTCCTATAGATGCACGCGCTCTTTGTTCCGCTCTGCACCTGTGACCATTGACACCCCCTGGGGGCCTGGTTACAAATGACTAGCCCTACCCCGAGCGTACGTTCCCAAACTGCACGAATCACCCTTTCTTCACAGCACCGCAGGAGCCGAGCCCGTGCCGAGCCACTGTGACACCACCCTCCTGGAGCAGCCCGACGACGTTCTGGTGGCCAGGTACCACGCCGGTTCGGCCGACGCCCTGCTGGCGTTGCTCCACCGCTACCGGCGCTTCGCCCGGGTGCGGGCCCGGAGCTATTTCCTGGTGGGCGCAGATCCCGACGACATCGAGCAGGAAGGGATGATCGGGCTGTTCAAGGCGGCCCGGGACTTCCGCCCCGACCGTGAGGCCTCCTTCCGGGCCTTCGCCGAGCTGTGCGTCACCCGCCAGGTGATCTCGGCCGTCAAGTCGGCTACCCGGCACAAGCACCAGCCGCTGAACCAGTACGTGTCCCTGTCGGGTGGGCGCGGTGGTGACGACGCCGGCGAGCGGTCGGTGGAGGAGCTGCTCGACCCCCACGCCGTGCCCGACCCCGCCGACACGGTGGTCGCCTACGAGGGTGTGGCGGCCATGCGCCGCTCCATCGGCGAGGCGCTGTCGGCTCTCGAGGTCGACGTGCTCCGCCTCTACGTGGAGGGCAAGTCGTACCAGGAGATCAGCGAGCAGCTGGGCCGCCACATCAAGTCGATCGACAACGCCCTGCAGCGCATCAAGCGCAAGCTCGAAGGCCACCTGCGCGAGCCCGAGCCGGTCCCGGCCTGATCGCCACGAGCCCGAGGTGGGACTCGAACCCACGACCTGACGCTTACAAGGCGCCTGCTCTGGCCAGCTGAGCTACTCGGGCAGCCCTGCGCCCGGAACGGGCGTTCCCGGAAGTTACTCGCCCGTCGCAGGCGAGGGTCCTTGAATCGCACCGGACCGGCTGGCAGGCTGCCCGGGATGGCCATCTCCGAGCGCGACCAGGCGATCCTCGACTTCGAACGCTGCTGGTGGGCCCTGCCGGGCCGCAAGGAGCACGCCATCCGGGCTCGGCTGGGCCTGTCGCCCACCGCCTACTACAAGGCACTGCACCACCTCCTCGACGATGCCGAAGCGGCGGCCTACGACCCGCTCGTCATCCGCCGGCTGCGGCTGCGGCGCGACCGCCGCCGCCGCGAACGGTACGAAGGGCGCGCCGCCGGCCGGCCCCAGATACGGTGAGGGACGTGAGGCGTCCCCGCCAGCCGTCGGGCATGGCGGCCGGGAGGGGCACCGTCCTGCTCACCGTGGCCGTGGTCCTCGGCATCGTGCTGCTCAACGCGGCCGACGACCCGCCGCCGGACCGGGTGAGCGCCAGCACCGACGAAGAGAGCGCCTCCACCACCACCACCAGCTTCGCCGACACCACGATGCCCACCCTGCCGCTTCGGCCCGCGGCCGAGGTCAAGGTGCTGGCCGCCAACGGCACCACCGTCAGGGGCGTGGCCCGCAAGGCCACCGACCAGCTCAAGGCGGCGGGCTACAACGTCCTGTCGCCCACCGACTCGCAGCGGGCCGACATCAGCTCGGTGTTCTTCACCGGCGACTATCAGCGCGAGGCCGTGGCCCTGGCCGAGAGCCTCGCCATCCCGGCCACATCGGTGGCGCCGCTGCCGGTGCCGCCACCGCTGGCCGACGCGCGGGGTGCCAACGTGGTGGTCATCGTCGGCCCGGAGCTGGCCCAGCGCCTCAACGCGCCGCCCACCACTGCCACCACCGCGGCCGGGGCCACGACCACGACGACCTGAGCGCCCACCGCGATCGCGGGGCCGGGGCGTGCCGGCGTCAGCGCAGCCGGCGGGTGGTGGAGGCCACGTCGACCACGAGGGTGCCGGGCACCGGCACACCACTCACGCCGGGCGGCGGAAGGAGGGTGACCCGGTAGCGGCCGCGGGTGCGGGCCTCCACCGAGTCCACCACGTCGTCCTCGAGGTCGTAGGCCACGTCGGCGCGGGTGGACTGGCTCCCGTCCAGGACGAGGCGCCCGCCGGTGTCCTCGGCTGTCCGGCGTACCGGGGTGCGGTAGGTGCTCTCC